>JAAVYX010000011.1 GCA_022791355.1 Clostridiales bacterium
CCCACCTTGCGGGTGGTGCGGGTGGTGAAGAAGGGGTCGGTGACATGGGCCACCTGCTCGGGGGTCATGCCCCGGCCGTTGTCCAGAATGCGGATGGTCAGCCGGTCGGCCGCCTCGTCCTCCACCGTCTCGACCGTCACCAAAGTCGCGCCGGCCGATATGGAGTTCTGGGCAATATCCAGCACGTTCAGGGAAAGCTCCTTCATCAGTCCATATACTTCTTGAGAATATCGTCCACGTCCTTCTCGGTCAGCCGGCCGTAAACGTCCTCATTGACGGTCAGGACCGGGGCCAGGCCGCAGGCGCCGATGCAGCGGCAGGCCTCCAGGGAGAAGCGGCCGTCCTCGGTGCACTCGTCGGGCCCGATGCCGAGAATTTCGCTGATCCGGTCCAAAAGCTTCTGAGCGCCCTTGACGTAACAGGCGGTGCCCAGGCAGACCGAGATCTTATACTGACCCTTGGGGGTCAGAGCGAACTGGGCATAGAAGGTGGAGATACCGTAGACCTCCTCCACCGGTACGCCCATGCCCTGTGCGATCATGGTCTGCACCTCCAGGGGCAGGTATCCGTAGATATCCTGGGCGCCCTGCATGACCGGCATCAGCGCGCCCTTTTCACCCTTGTGCGCCTCGATCAGTTCCTTGAGCTGGACTTCCTGCTCCGGCGTACCATGAAACGGCAGCTTACTCATGCGTTTTTTCATGAAACCATTCCTCCTAAAATCATGCTGACAGAAAATATCCGTCCGGACAGCTCTCCCGTCCGAACGAAATATACCGGCAAGGATTTCCCGGGTTTTTGCGCGGGACCGCCATGTCGGACGTATGCGGGCGGATGCCCGGCGCGTCTGACAAAAGTCCCAGCCCCTTGGCAAAAGTCTACGCGGAGCACAGGGGAAATCCATGTTCCTTTGACGCTGCGGAACCCCTGCCGGCGCTGTGAAAAACGGCAGACGTCGCACACGTGCATACAGTAAGTAAAGTATAGCAGATAGGTTCCGAAAAATCTAGGGCTCGTTCGGAGATTTTTTCGCATTTTCGCCAATATTCTGGGTTAGTTATGTCTAACTTTGGCAAAACAGCTCAATCTATAGAAAATATGGTGGGGAGATTGGCGAAATATGGAGCGGGCATGGGATTTTTTTGTGCGTGCCTTTATTTCGCGGAAAAATTTTTTGCCGTTTACCGGCAAGCGGGAGATTTGCGCGCCTGGCGGCCGGGGGACGGCGGTACGCCGGGCGCGCGGCCTCGTGCGCGTCTCCAAAGCCATCGTCTGCGCGACGTCCCGCCCACTAAAAATGGTATGCGTATCAACCGTCGGACATGCAGAATAAGACCGAGAGTATTTTTGCAATTGACATATCTCTCCAACCTAATTATGATAAATTATATCTATAAAGTACGTTTATATGGAGGAGGGCTTTTATGAAACGTTTATGGTGTTTGCTGCTGACGGTACTGCTGTGCTTCTGTTTCCCCGCGGCGGCCGGAGCGGCTCAGTCGTCCTTGTATCACACAGGGGAAATATCCGAAGCCGGAATCACATTGAATTTTCCAAGCGAGGTCACGCTTATCACCCGTTCCGGGCTGGAAGACGACCGTATACAGCAGGAGATGTGGGATAATGGACTTAATCCCTTCTTTTTTGAACAGGATATGGAAGAATTGGACTACTATATATACGCCTATTCCCAGAAATCCAATTTCACCTTGATAGTCAGTGTGCAAACCGACGGTTTTTCGGAACAAATCGGCAATTATAGCCAGCTGCCGGACCGGGTAAAGCAGGCTTTTATGGAATTTATAGAGGAGAGTATAGACGAAGCCGAAACGGACCAAATGGATGCGTATGCCGTATGGCGGGAGGACTGTCCCCAAGCCATCTTCTTGGAAGTGGACTATAACGGCGGTCAACACGCAAGGATCTATCAAACGGTTTTTAACGGAAAAACGGTCACGCTGAGCTTCCTGATTTCGGATGGAGATACGCCGCCGGACGGGGAGCTCTGGGATTCCATTTTCCGGAGCCTGCGTTTTGACGAGGAGCAGGTCAAACCCCGGATCACGCAGCCGTTCCCTTGGGAGTATACCGACTCGGTTACCGGCGCGACGCTTACCGTCCCCGCCCGCTGGGCGGAGGAGGTGACTCTGGCCGGCCAGATGACCCGTTTTGTCTCGGAGGACCAGCAAAAAAACGAAATTGACTTTTACGCCCAGGATATAAAAATGAAGCTGGACAATTCCAAGGCCTCCCGCCGCTATATGGATTTAAAAGCCGTATCCCCCGCCACTGTGGCGGAGATCGCGGGCGTTTCCGAAAGCGAGCTGGATGAGGTTGAATGCGCGGGCCTGCCCTTTTACCATTACGCAAGGCAGACGGAACGGAAGTATTACGATATCCCGTATACCGAGCCGTGCCACGTCTATATTCATATACGGGACGGATATTTATATTCCTTCTTCACCAATTTTGAGACGGACGACCCGGCCTTTTCCGATTTTACCGACCTTGTTTCCAGTATCGATTATCCCGAGGTGCAAGAAAGCTTGGTCCAGCGTATGAGCAGCCTTATCGGCAATCCCATGCTTATCCTGATGGACAGCGCGGCGCGTACCGCCATATATACCGACCTGTTCCTGTATCTGTTGGGTCTGCTGACCCTCCCGCTGGTCCTTTTCCGCTTCCTAATACGCAAAAGGGCCGTGAAAGCGGCGGCCGGCCTGCTTACCAGTATCGTCTGCGGCGCCGTTCTCTTTGTGCTGCTGCATTTCCTTTCCTCCATCTTCCCGCTGCTTCCCTACGGTACGACGCTGGCCGGCGTGATCGCGCTGGCATGGGGGACCGGTGTGTACTTTTTACTGCATAAGGGCTACCGGCCGCCTGAAGGTGAAAAGGAGCCGCCGGCCATAACGGCTGATTCCTTTATTTACGCCGGGGAAAAGAAGGAAAACCCGGCCGCAGAGAACAGCGTCGGCGCAGAGGAGGATAGACCTCAATCCTAAAATATCAACCGCCCGAACGTAGCAACGTCCGGGCGGCTCTTTTTTTACTTTCGCTTTAAAAGCCTTTTGCGTTTGTCAGGTCCGTCGGCCTCGTTTTGCAGCTTGGCTGAAGGGATCTCCCGCTCTCGCAGCCGGACGATCACGGTTTGACGGAAGAGAGCATAGAGCACCGAGCAAAGAGGGATAAAGACCAGCATACCCACGATGCCCATGAGACTGCCGCCCACCGTTACGGCCACCAGCACCCAGAGGGAGGGCAGGCCCACCGAGCCGCCCACTACATGGGGATAGATCAGGTTTCCCTCGATCTGCTGGATGATGACGAACATCACCACGAACCATACCGCCTGCAAGGGGTCGACCATCAGGATCAGGAAAGCGCCCACAAAGCAGCCGATAAAGGCCCCGAAGATGGGGATTAAAGCGGTGAAGGCTATCAGCACGCTGATCATCAGGGCGTAGGGAAAGCGGAAAATCGACATGCAGATAAAGAACATGGCGCCCAGGATGACCGCCTCAAAGCACTGGCCGGACAGAAAGCTGGAAAAGGTCTGGTTGGACAGTTTGCCCACCGAGAGCAGACGGTCGGCCCACTTTTCAGGCAGAAAGGCGTAGAGCACCCGGCGGGACTGCCGCCCCAGCTTCTCCTTTTGTATGAGCACGTACAGGGCGAAAAAGAGGCCCAGCAAAAAGTTCATGACGCCCGACACCACCGAGGTCACCACGCCTACCGTAGACCCCAGCACGCTGGCGGCCCAGTTCTGCAGGAAGGCCACAAAATCGTTGCCGATCTTCTGCCAGTCCAGCTGAATGGTTTTGACCTGTTGGTATATATCGGGGTACTGCTCGGTCAGCTCGGTCAGCCAGTCCTGCACGCTGACCACAAAGGCGGGAACCCGGTCGGCCAAGGACATAAGGGTGCGTCCCAGCTCGGGCAGGATGAGGAAAAGCACCACGATAATCACGCCGGTCACGGCCGCCAGGGCCAGGACCATGCTCACCGGCCGGCGCAGCTTCTCCCGCACCCTCCAGCCCCGGGAATTGACGTCCGGCCCGGCTGCGGGCAGGACGGCGTCGCCGGCCTGGCCGGTCTTTCCGCGCCGGCCCCTGGCCCGCCAGCCCTCGGCGGGAAAGAGCTTGGACTCGATAAACCGCATAGGGACATTTAGAATAAAGGCGATACAGGCTCCCATCAGGAAGGGAGAAAAAAGGCGGAACAGCCAGCTGAAGAAGGCCAGCACGGAGTCAAATCTTTGCAGGCAGACCAAAAGCAGGATGGCGAAGGCGATAATCAGCAGAATTTTACGAACGTTCTTTTTGTTCAGTTCCATGAGACCGGCAACCTTTCCAGTAGGATGAATCTTTGTTTTTCATTATATAGAAAAGGGCCTGTCCTGTCAAACGCTGGAAAGTAGGTCTTCCCTTGCGCCGAGAAGAGGGGGAACGCCGGCCGGAACCGGAAAGGAAGGACGGCTTTTCAGGCGCCTTTGCCGGCCCGTCTTGCTTGGCTCGGGCGCTGCGCGTCATCGCGGCTGCTACAGTATGCGGACATATGTCAGGAGGCTGCGGCGCGGCCCTTGCGCGAAACGGCCGGTTTGTGCTATAATATAGAAACTTATAGACATAAATTGTGGATACGAGGAAACGACATGGTTATACTCAGCGGCGATCATCTCGCCAAAAGCTTTGGGGAGCGCACCCTTTTTTCAGACGTGAGCTTCACCGTGCAGAATCAAGAGCGCATCGGCTTTGTGGGAGCCAACGGTACGGGGAAGACCACCCTTATCAATATCGTCATCGGCAGGGAGGAGGCCGACGCAGGCGGCCTTTCCCGGGTTTCCGGCTTGACGGTGGGGTATCTGGCCCAGCACGCCTGCGCCGACTCTCCCCGCACCTGCTTGCAGGAGACCCTCACCGTTTTCCAGCCCCTCATCGAGCTGGAGGCCGAATTGGAGGCGGCGGCCCTGCGGCTGGAAACCGACCATTCGGCCCAGGCCATCGAGGCCCACACCCGGCTGAACGACCGTTTTCAGCTGGAGGGGGGACTGACCTTCCGGGCCCGGACCCGTTCGGCCCTCATGGGCCTGGGCTTTACCGAATCGGAGCTGACGCTGCCGGTGTCGGCCCTCAGCGGGGGGCAGAAGTCCAAAATCGGGCTGGCCCGTCTGTTGCTGTCGGCCCCCGGTCTCATGCTGCTGGACGAGCCCACCAACCATCTGGACATCCCCTCGGTGGAATGGCTGGAGGACTTTTTGTTAAACTGTCCCTCGGCCTGTATCATCGTCTCCCACGACCGCTATTTCCTGGATAAGGTGACCAACCGTACCTTTGAGCTGGAGCATGGGAAGCTGACGGCCTGCGACGGCAACTATTCCCGGTTTTTAGAGCTCAAGGCCGAACGGCGGGCGGCGCAGCAAAAGCAGTATGATACCACTATAAAGGAGATCAAGCGCATCGAGGGCATTATCGCCCAGCAGCGGCAGTGGAACCGGGAGAAAAATATCAAAACGGCCGAGTCCAAGCAAAAGCAGGTGGACCGGCTGACCGCCACCCTGGATAAGCCGGAAAACGAATTGGAGGGCATCCGCTTCCAGTTCGATATCAAAAAGACCAGCGGCAACGACGTGCTGGAGGTCCGGGACCTTTCCACCGTCTTTCCCGGCCGGGTCTTATATGAAAACGCCTGTTTGGATATCAAGCGGGGGGAGCGGGTCTTTCTCATCGGCGGCAACGGCTGCGGCAAGACCACCCTGTTAAAACAGATTTTATCCGAGGCCGGTCGGGAGGAGAGCGGCGTCCGTCTGGGCTCCTGTGTAAGCGTGGGCTATTTCGATCAGACCGGCGCCGCCCTTCATCCGGAAAAGACCGCCATAGACGAAATATGGGACGCCTATCCCAAAATGACCCAAACCCAGGTGCGAAACGCTTTAGCTGTTTTTCTTTTTAAGGGGGAGGACGTGTTCAAGCGGGTGTCCGAGCTCAGCGGCGGCGAACGGGCCAGGGTGGCCCTGTGCAAGCTCATGCTGGCGGGGGACAATCTGTTACTGCTGGACGAGCCCACCAACCATCTGGACCTCTACGCCAGAGAGGCGCTGGAAGAAGCGCTGACCGCTTACCCCGGCAGTCTGCTGGCCGTTTCCCACGACCGGTATTTTATCAATAAGCTGGCCCATAAGGTCTGCCGCCTGACCCAGACCGGCTTGGAGACCTACGCGGGCGACTACGACCGGTTTTTGTCCCTCAGCCGGCGGGAGGAGGAGCCGGCGGCGGTGAAAAAGACCATGGGCGCCGGCGGCCGGCAGTATAAGGAACGCAAGCAGCAGGAGGCCGAGCTGCGGCGGCTGCGGGGGACGGTGGGCCGCTGCGAGGAAAAGGTGAGCGCGGCCGAGGCCGAAATCGAGAGCTTGCAGCTTACGTTATCCGACCCCGCCGTGGCGGCCGACTACGAAAAGACCATGGAGCTGACCGTCAGGATCGCCGCCGTCAACGAGGAGCTGGAGGGGCTGATGGAGGAATGGGACCAAGCGGTCCGCCGGCTGGAGGAATGGGAGGCCGGTATGGAATAGCCCGCCGCGTCCCTTCCGTAAAGATCTTGCCGCCTTGTAAGGGGATGATGGGGACTTTGTCCGAGCCCCCGCCTTCGCTTTACACTTCAGCGCAACAGAACCGCCGGTTCCAGCGGAGGGAGTGTCGAAAAGCGATTGCGGTTACCATATACGTTTTTGGTATAATAACCGCAAAGCGGTTATTATACCCGACGGATGGCCCCACGCGCGGAGCGCGGGGTTGCCAATTATACCATAGGCTTGCGCCTATGGTATAATGTCCGCAAAGC
>JAAVYX010000091.1 GCA_022791355.1 Clostridiales bacterium
ATGGTGGGCGACGTCAAGCAGAGCATCTACCGTTTCCGCCACGCCAATCCCGACAACTTTATGTCCCGGAAGAATAGCTATCCCTTACTTGAAGGTCTGGATCCTCAAAGGGAGGGGCCGGCCAAGGTGGTTTTGGGCAGCAACTTCCGCAGCCGGGCGGGGGTCTGCGGGTACGTCAATTTTCTCTTTGGCCTGCTGATGTCCGAAGAGGCGGGGGAGATGGACTATACCGAGGAGGAACGGCTGCTGCCAGCCGCCGTCTTTCCCAAGCGAGACGAGGCCGACGTGGAGCTGCATCTGCTCAACTGCCGCCAGGAGGGGGAAAAACGGGAGCAGGCCGAGGCCCGCTACATCGCCCGGTATATACGCGGCTATATGGACGGTAAACCCCGCCTGCGGGACAGGGAAGCGCCCGACCGTCTGCGGCCCGCCCGGTTCGGGGATTTTACCATCCTGCTCCGCTCGCCCTCCAGCCGTGCGCAAATCTATGTAAACGAGCTGCGCCGGCAGGGCATACCGGTCTGGGCCGACCTGGGCGGCTTTTTGCAGACGACCGAAATCATGACCTTTTTGTCCCTTTTGCAGGTTATCGACAATCCTCGCCGGGAGGTGGCCCTCTTAGCCGTCCTGCTTTCCCCCCTGTTTGGCTTTACCCCCGAAGAGGCGGCCCAAATCCGTATCGGCAGCCGGCGGGGGGGCTTGTATCCCGCCCTGCTGCGGGCGGCCAAGGACGACCCCAAGTGCGCCGCCTTTCTGGAAACCCTGCGGGCATACCGGCAGATGGCTGTCACCCTGTCGGTGGAGGCCCTGATCCGGCGGCTGTACGAGATCACCGGCTACACGGCCCTGGTCCTGGCCCTGCCCGACGGTCAGCGCCGCCGGGCCAATCTCCTGCTTTTGCTGGACTACGCCAGGACCTTTGACGCCGAGGAGGGCGGTCTGTCCGGCTTTCTGCGGTTTATGGATAAGCTGGGGGAATCGGAGAACCTGAAGTCCGCCCCGGCGGCGGGGCAGGGGGGCGAGGCGGTCAAGATCATGAGTATACACGCCTCCAAGGGGCTTCAGTTTCCGGTCTGCATCCTGGCGGCCGGTTCCTCCCGCTTCAACAAGGCCGACAGTACCGACAGTCTGTTGGTTCACGAAAAGGGCGGCGTCGGCTTCAAGCTCTACGATGAGGCCCAGGGAATGCGCTATACCACGGCAGCCAGGGAGGCCATCGCCCTGCTCACCGACGAGGCGGCCATGGCCGAGGAGCTGCGTCTGCTGTACGTGGCCCTGACCCGGGCGGAGGAAAAGCTGGCGCTGCTGGTCTGCGAGGACAACCTGGAACGCAGCTTGGCCCGTCTGGCCGGCGGGCTCCAGCAGGAGGGGGAAGGGGTGGACCCGGCGACGGTCCTGTCCGCCCGCGGGTACGCCGACTGGATGCTGACAGCGGGTCTGCTGCACCCCGACGGCGCGGCCCTGCGCACCCTGGCCGGCCTATCCTTATCGCCGGCCCCCGCCGAGGGCCGTATGGCGGTCTTTCTGGAGGACGATGCGGCGGTATCGCCCAAGCCGGAGACCGGCCCAACCTCGGCGGCCCTGTCCCAAACAGCCGCAGCGCAGGCGGCCGCGGAGCAGATAACCCTGTCCCAAACAGCCCTATCTCAGACAGCCGCAGCGCAGACGGCCCTTTCTCAAACAGATGTATCACAGACAGCCGTATCCCAAACGGCCGACGGGCAGCTCTCCTTTTTCCAGGAGGCCGGCGATGGAGAGCGCGCCGAACAGACGCGGCTGGCGGCCGAGCTGGACGCCCGTTTCGACTATGTTTACCCCTACGAGGGTCTCAACGAGCTGACCGCCAAAACCGGCGTGGCCAAGCTGGTGGAGCAGCGGGCCGACCGGGCTTTCGCCTTCACCCGACGGCCGGCCTTTCTGGCCAAGAGCGGCCTTACGCCGGCCGAGCGTGGCGTGGCGGTGCACGCCTTCATGCAGTTTGCCGATTACGAGGCGGCGGCCCGGGATCCCGCGGCCGAGCTGGAGCGTCTGGCCGACCGGGGATTTTTAACCGTCCAGCAGGCAGACGCCATCGACCCGGCGGTACTGCGGCGGTTTTTCGACGGTCCCCTATATAAGCGGCTGGCGGCGGCCGTTTGTCTGGACCGGGAGGTCCGGTTTTTGACCGAGCTGCCCGCCCGGCGTATCGACCCCGCTCTGTCGGAGCGTTTATCCGGCGAGAGGGTGGTAGTGCAGGGTGTGGCCGACTGCGTTTTTGAGGAGCCGGACGGATTGGTAATCCTGGATTTCAAGACCGACCGGGGCAAAAGCCTGGAGCAGCTGCTGGAGGATTACGGCGACCAGCTGCGAGTCTACGCCGAGGCCCTGCGGGATACCTACCAGAAACCGGTGAAGGAATGCGTGCTCTATGCCTTTGGACAGGGCGCGTCCATATCCTTCCCGCCGGCCCAGAACGCATGATCGAACGTTATTCATCTGACGCGTAACCTGGCGCTTAGCAGAAAATAAGACCTATACCCTGCGCAAATTTTCCCGTTCAGCCTCAAATGAGAACATATAGACCGATTGAAAAGGCCCTTTGTCAAAGACTGGCGAAGGGCCTATTTCCATGCGCAAAAATAAAAAATGAGGTTTGGGCTGCAATGGCTGTTACATATATTCAGAATTGTTGGGATTCCATTCCCAGTTTATATATATTGCGCTGTTGTTTATCTTGGTTGCGCGGGAAGACGCAAGGCCTTGTAAAGCGCATGCGTTTATGTCATAATACAGGTGAGAAATCGGCAAAAGCCCGGGAGAGCTCACCGAGCTTTTGCCGTAAGGAGACAGGAAGCGGGGCGTCCGTGCCACGCAGTATATTTAAAGGAGGAGAGATTCCATGAAACAGGGCAGCAAAATCCTGGCGGCCGTATTGTCTGTCGCTCTGCTTTTTGGCGCGTTGCCGGTTGCGGCCTGGTCCGCCGGCGGCACGCAGGACGCTTACGGCTGGATCGAAGAGCGGCAGACCCCCATCGCGTCGGTCACCCGCACCGGCAACGAGGCCTTGAGCCATATCAACGACGGCGTGCTGAACAACCTGAGCAATACCTACGCCCCCAACAAGCCGGAGGACTCCATGGATTACTATGGATACGATTTCACCCGTACCTATAAGGTCAAGCGGCTGGTGTATCATTCGGCGCGGAACTATTCCGACGGCGGCTGGTTCGACGGGGACCCGGTGATCCGGGTAAAGCAAAACGGCGAATGGCGGGAAATCGCCTCCACCGTTTCGCCGGCCTATGACGCCGCCGAGTGGACCGCCTACACCTTCGACTTTGACCCGGTGGAATGCGACGGCATTATGCTGTACGGTAAAGCGGGCGGGACGAAACACTTTATCAGCTGCGCCGAGCTGAAGGTGCTGGGCGAAACGGATGAACGGGATTACCTGGAAACCACCCGGTACGAGTTCGAACGCTATGTGGCCGGCGTCACCGGCGCGGGGGACGTATCGGCCCAGGATATGCGCTACGCTTCCACAGACGAAAAGCAGTGGAGCAGAGAGTACCATATGTTTTGGAAACGGTCGGTGGAAAATACCGAACTGACCTTCTCCTTTGACGTAGCGGCAGCCGGAACGTACGATCTGAGCGTACAGGTGACCAAGGCAGGAGACTTTGGCCGCTTTGCCTTTCTCATAGACGATGAGCAGATAGGCGGCGAGGCCGACCTGCACGGTTCGGGGGTAGCTCCCGCCCTGCTGGCCGACTGGGGCCAGGTCGATCTGACCGCCGGCGCCCATACCTTTACCATTCAGGCGCTGAGCAGCGAGGCCGGCAGTCTGTATGGCGGATTCGATTATTTCGAGCTGCGGCGGCAGTCGAAAGTACCCGATACTCCCGAGACCACCGAATGGATTGAAGGCTCCCTGACGCCTATCGCCGCCGTCGTGCGGGACGGCGCGCTGGCCCTATCCAATATACAGGACGGCGACAAGGCCACCATGACCGACCTCTTCCGATTCAACAAAACGGCCGACGATGTGGATTACATAGGCTATACCTTCCCGAAGATCCGAACCATATCCGAAGTCCGCTATACCGAAGGCAAGCATTACGTAGACGGCGGCTGGTTCCGCGAGGCGCCGGAGATCAAGGTATATCAAAACGGCCAATGGGTGGGGATAGAAGCGGCCGTATCGCCGGAATACCGGCCCGGCCGGTCGGAGGCCTTTGGCGAATATACCTTTACCTTTGAACCGGTGGCATGCGAGGGCGTAATCGTCTCGGGCAAGCCGGGCGGCGACATGTATTTCACCAGCTGCGCCGAGCTGAAGGTGCTGGCCGAAAAGGAGACGGTCAAGCCCCGGCCCGACCCTGAAATCACCTATTCCTACGCGGACATTGCCGCGCGGCTGTACGATATGGAGGCGCTGGCCAAGAATCCGGCCGGCGAGACCTCGGCCCAGTTCACCTCCCGGGACCGCAGCTCCACGTATGATACGGTGACCGGCGAATATAAAAATTGGGACGCCAACGGCGACTGGAAGGGGTATATCCGCAAGCAGGAGGACGGCGGCTACGTCATCGCCGAGATGGAGGGTCCCGGCTTTATCAACCGGCTGTGGATGGCCTACGGCTGGACCGGGCGGGTCAAAATCTACATAGACGGCGGCGAAAGCCCCGCGCTGGACGAGCGCTTTGTGGATTTGTTCACCGGCCAGGTTTTCCCCTACGACCAGCTGCGTTACCGTTCGGTGAGCCTGGGCGGCAAGATGGGCGGCTTTGACTGCTATGTTCCCATCACCTATAACGAATCCTGCAAGGTGGTTATGTACGATTCGCCGGAGGATACCTTCGGCAACTTTAGCTACTATATCGTCGGCTACACCTCCCTGCCGGAAACCTGCGCGGTAGAAAGCTTCTCCTATCCGTTGTCCGGCGAAAACGCGGCCGCCCTGCAAAAGGCCGACGAGACCCTGGAGGCCCGGGACGCCGCGCCGGCCGGCGGCAAGAAGAGCGAAAAAACCATACGGCTGGAGCCCGGCAAATCGCAGGAGGCCTTTACGGCCGCCGGCGCAGGGGCCATATCCTTCTTGGAGGTAACCCCGGATAAGGGGGAGGACCTGTCCGACCTGATCCTGTCCATATACTGGGACGGCGCTCAAAAGCCGGCGGTCTATACCGCCTTGGGCGACTTCTTTGCATCGCCCGCCAAGGCCGGCGCCTATCAGTCCTATGTAACCGGCGTGCGGAAGGACGGTTCTATGTACGCCAGATGGTTTATGCCTTATGGAGACGGCGCGCGTATCGTATTGGAAAATCGGGGAGAGAAAGCCCGTTCGGTCAATCTTGCGGCGACTGTCACCGCTCTGACCGGCCCGGCCTCTGCCTACGCCCGCTTCGGCGCCGAATGGAAGCGGATGGGAGACCGGGAGAAGAGCAGCGACCGCTGGCCGGACAGCGAATTTCTCACCTTACAGGGAAGCGGACGCTTTGTAGGCGTATCTATGCATATCTACCAGATCGCCCAGCAGATATGGTGGGGCGAGGGAGACGAAAAGTTTTTTGTGGATGGGGAAAAGCTCCCCTCCTGGTTCGGCACCGGCTCAGAGGACTATTTCGGCTACGCCTGGTGTCAGGCCGCCCTCTTTAACGAGCCGTATCACGGCCAGCCCCTTTGCGAGGGAGCCCGCGGCGTCGAGCAGGTGCAGGACCCCGGCGACAAGGTGAACTACCGCTGGCATGTCACCGATAATGTGCCCTTCTATGCCTCCTTTGCGGCCAACATGGAAAAGTATTTTAACGACGACGCGGTCAAAATGGCGGCCACCTCCTTTTATTACCTGACGCCCGAGGCCGCCGCCGAACATGAGGTCGGCCTTTTCACCGCCGAGGAGCGGGATTTCAACAAGCTTACCCCCCAGGAGCCCGCGCTGCGTTACGAGGGGGAGGGCCTGTCGCCTTATCAGGTCTCCTGTACCAGCGGAACCACCAGTATCCAGGATATGGGCTATGCGACTACACCCGAGCGGCAGTGGAGCGGAAACGCCCAGCTTTGGTGGAAGTGCGGCGGGGAAGGCGGAGAGCTTTCCTTCACGATTCACGCGCCCGCCGCCGGCGAGTATGAGCTGGCCCTATGGACCACGACGGCAAACGACTATGGAAAGATAACCGTATCCATAGGCGACCAAACCTTTGCGGAAGAGGTTGACTGCTATTCCGCCGACCTGAACGTGAAAAAAACGTCGGTAGGCCGCATGACCCTGCCGGCCGGCCGGCAGATTTTGACCCTGCGCTGTACCGGGAAAAACGCTTCTTCCAAGGGCTATTATATCGGTCTGGATTGTCTGGAGCTGACCCCGCTGGCCCAGCCGCCCGAAGGAATAGCCTTGGATCATACCAAGCTGGAGTTGTTCGTGGGACAGACTGGTAAGCTGACCGCCGCCGTCCGGCCGGAGGGAGCCGGCGAGCAGACGCTTGTCTGGAGGTCCTCAGACGAAACGGTGATACGGGTAGACCAAAACGGAAACCTGACCGCTCTGGCTCCCGGAAAAGCCGCCGTTACCGTAGCCCTGGCGGACAACGACGGGATAGCGGCGACCTGTGAAATTGTCGTCCGCCCCTTGGGCGACCTGGACGGGGACGGCGAGGTTACCATCCAGGATGTGATGGAGGCCTGTAAAGTACTGGCCCGCCAGTCGGCCGGTAAAGCGCCTGCGGAGGAAGAAATGGCCTGTGGAAATCTGGACGGAGACGACGCTTTTACCATAGGCGACGTGATGGAGCTCTGTAAAATATTGGCCCGAAAGGCGTAATGCGCCTTTCTATAAATACGCGAAGCCGCGCCCCGCGGATAGATTCTGCGGGGCGCGGCTTCGCGTTCATGGCTTTATAGATCATCCAACCGTGGCGAGAGGACAGGGCTTTGCATAGGGAAAGCAACGGACGGCCGCCGGCGATGCCGTTGATCCCATTATAGGGGACAGGACATGCGATGCAATCAGAAATACAGCGCTCGCTTTTGCGTTATAAAACCTTGCGCACATCGTAGGCGGCGCTGATGAAGGCCCAATTTTGCGCAAAGGGCCGCATGATCGTCCAGTAGGCCGCCCCGCGAAGACCGTATTCGTCCAGCAGGTCGAATTTCGCCTGTATGCTGCGTACATCCTCGAACCAGACCACATGCTTGCGGCCGTCGCTGAAATACTCGAAATAGGGGGACTGGGCCGTCTGGTCGAACTGGATCTGCGCGCCGCGGCGGGCCGCGATATCGACGGCATACTCGTTGCCGATGGTGGTGGCGCGGGTTACGCCGCGCTCAAAGGGCAGGATCCAGTCGTAGCCGTAGTTGGGGATTCCCATAAAGATTTTCTCAGGCGGAATCTCGCTGACCGCGTAATCCACCACCTGGCGCACCCGGTTCAAGGGCGCGACCGCCATAGGCGGACCGTAGGTATAGCCCCATTCGTAGGTCATGAGCAGTACGGTGTCGGTCACCGCGCCAATAGCGCCGTAGTCGTGGGCCTCATAGAGCAGCCCGGCTTGGTTGGCCGAGGTTTTGGGCGCTAGGGCGGCGTTTACAAAGTAGCCCTGCTCATGCATACGGGCCGTGATCTTTTGTAAAAAGGCCGTATAGGCCGGTCCGTCCTCCGGCTGGATGTATTCGAAATCCACATCCAGGCCTATGTAACCCTTGCGTTCCATGGTTTCCAGTAAATTGGCAATCACCTTATCCTGTAAGGCGGGACTCTCGAAAAGCGCCTTGGCCCGCGCGCCGCTGAAGTTGCCGTCCTCGGTGATGGTGGAGAAGGCCAGAACGGGGCCGGTCTGGTACTCGTAAGCCAGGTCGACGAGGGGCTGGTCGTCCATGCCGATGAGCTCGCCGTCCAGCGTAAAGCCGTAGCTGAATACGGTCAGATAGGTGAGGTACGGCAGGGCCCGCTTCAAAACGTTTCGATTGATATGAGGATAGGCGTAGGCGTTCAGACGAATCTGCCGCCGTTTTTCATCCTGAAAATCAATGACAATCACCTGACCCGGGTTTAGATAGGGCGCGTCAATGAGAGAAGGATTGTTTTGCAGCAGCTGCATGACGGTCACGCCGAACTGCTGGGCGATGGTCTGTAAGGTGTCCCTGGGCTTTACCGTATAAGTAGTTTTGGGTATCAGGATAATCAGGGCCTGCCCCACAACCAGACGGCGGGGATTGCTCAGACCGTTGTCGCTGATGATCCGTTGGGTGGAAACGCCGTATTGGTTTGCAATTTTCCAAATGCTGTCTCCCTTTTGTTGAGGTAAGATAACGATACCTTTTTTGTAGAGGGTGTTATCTTACCTCTTTTTGATGTATGTTAGATAGCATAACTCTTTACGTC
>JAAVYX010000092.1 GCA_022791355.1 Clostridiales bacterium
GGTGGAGACCTAAACAGAAGGGCATCTCCCCCTCCCCTGCGTTTTCTATGGTGAAGAGCTGGACGATGCCGCGGCCGGCCAGCTCATAGGAAAGAGTCAAAACAAAATCAAAGGGATACGCGGATTTGGTAGAGGCGTCGGCCTTTAGCTGAAATACCGCCGCGTCGGTACGAGAGGAAAGCCTTTTGAAGGGCCGGGTGCGGGCCAGCCCGTGCCGGGGCATCTCATAAGTCTGCTCCTCAATAACCGCTTTCCCATCCCGCAAACTGCCTACAATGGGGAATAAAATGGGCGCCTGTCCCTTCCAGTACCGGGGATCTCCCCGCCAGAGATATTCGGTTCCATGCAGATCCCGCAAGGAAACCAGCTGGCCGCCCAGGGTATCGATCTGGGCGTATACCTGATTGTTGGTGATTTTTGTAAGCATAAAGGCCTCCTCAATAGGTAAAAAGACTTGCAAAAGCAAGGGGTTTGTTATACTATGTAAGCAAAGCTGAAACGGTAAATTGCACATGGTCGCAGACCGTGCATAAAGTCTCGGTATAATATGGCATACCGCCGTCCAGCGTTAGCGGCTTTCAATCGCAAACCGCTTTCCGTTGAGGGACGTTCTGCATCCGGCGTTCCGGCCTGACTTTTGGCCTCTATTTGGAGTTCCAGTCCGTCCGATGTCCAAACCGCTAACGGAACGCATGGGCGCGGGGGCATCCGTCGGATATCACAGCCGCTCTGCGATTGTTATATTATAGCATTGACAGGGCCTCCGCTTCAAGCTGAAATCACGGGTAATCCGCCGGCCGCGTCTCATTCGGCCGCATAAATATCCGGGTTTTCCGCCGCCGGTTTTATGGTATCTGTCCAAATTCCATTCTTTTGAAAAAAGCGCTTGCAATTTGACAAAAAGTCTGGTATTATAACATTTGTTACTGTGACCATTAGAAGGAGGTGCAGACTTATGGCTAAGTGCGATATCTGCAGTAAAGAGGTTTCTTTTGGCATCAAGGTTTCCCATTCCCATCGCCGTTCGAACCGGACTTGGAAGCCCAACGTAAAGCGCGTAAAGGCGATCGTTAACGGTACTCCCTGCCGCATCAACGCCTGCACCCGTTGCCTTCGTTCCGGTAAAGTCACCCGGGCGGTGTAATCGGAACCAGAATACATCCATACAGAACCAGATGAACCGACAGTCGATTCCGGCTGTCGGTTTTTTCTTATTTTCCCCATAATTTCCGGCCGATGGCCGCGCCTTTTTCGTATAAGCCCTACAGACAGCGGAAAACTAAAAGAGCCGTGCAAACGGCGGAAGGGAGAATGGTACTATGGGAAAAAAATACCGGGAGCTCTTTGATCTCATTGAAGCCGACGGTCAGGCCAAGCAGTATTTCGACAAGCTGCCCGACTATGTGCAGGAAACCCTTTGTCAGCGGGCCGGGCGGGTCAATTCCTTCGAAAGCTTACAGGACTATGCCCAGAACCTGACTCGAGGAGACAACTAATGGGCGCGGATCCCTTGGAGCTTTGCTCCTTTGAAAATCATGATTATCAGATACGTCCCGAGCTGCGGGAGTATTTCGGCCGGCTGCCCATTCATGTTAAAACCGCGATTTTGGCCTCCGGCGCGGAAATCACCACCTTGGGCGAGCTGATGCAAATCGCAGAGCACTTAAAATTGAAAGGATAGGAACCGCAGCCTAGGAAGGAAGGCCGTTTACAGCGGCCTTCCCCCCTTTTCAGCTTAAATCATTCGCTCGTATGCTATCTCCTTGGAGATATGGGTTTACAAAGGAAACCTTGGTAGACCGCCTTGTCTTAGAGTTGTCTTAAGATCAGTCTCCCGTAAGACAATCTTAAGCCGTTCGGCAGAGCGGCTAGGTTTCACCCGCCAAATCCAAGAAGGCCGCCAGGTTCCTATTCGCTCCGTTGGCCGCTGCCACGCCTATTGTCTCCTGCGAGTAGATAGCGGCATTGACAAGAACAAACGGCTGGCTTATACTGAAAATGTACGCAGGCTCTTTACATAGTTTTACGCTGACATATCCATATATGCGGGATAATCATACAAGGAGGCGGTAAAAATGGATTGGAGTGCGCTGGGCTGGGCCGCCGGCGGAACGGGCTTCACCTTTTTGATGACGGCGTTGGGCGCCGCTATGGTTTTTTTCTTTCACAAGAGAACCGGCGATAATATCCAACGCGTTTTCTTAGGCTTTGCCGCAGGTGTCATGATCGCCGCGTCGGTATGGAGTCTGCTGATTCCGGCTATCGAGGAAACCGAGGCGTCCGGCCGGCCAGGCTGGATTCCCGCTGCCGGAGGACTGATTCTGGGCGCGGCCTTCCTGCTTCTGATGGATAAGCTGCTGCCCCATCTGCATCCGGGAGCTTCCCAGGCCGAGGGGCCGCATGTATCCGTAAAACGCACCACCCTGCTGGTGCTGGCCGTTACCCTGCATAATATTCCGGAAGGCATGGCTGTGGGACTTTCCTTCGCCCGAGCCGCCCAAGAAGGCGATTCCGCTTATTATGCCGGCGCGATGGCGCTGGCTATCGGCATGGGTATCCAAAATTTTCCTGAGGGCGCGGCCATTTCCTTGCCCCTTCGTCAGGAAGGTCTCTCCACCGGGCGCAGCTTTGTATACGGTGCTCTTTCCGGCTTGGTGGAGCTCGTCTTCGGCATTCTGGTCGTACTGGCGGCCGGCGCTATCCAGCCTTATATGCCCTGGATGCTCAGCTTTGCCGCCGGAGCTATGCTTTACGTGGTGGTTGAGGAGCTGATCCCAGAAGCTCATCTGGGCGAGCACTCCCATACCGGTACGCTGGGCGTGCTTGTAGGCTTTTTGGGCATGATGATATTGGACACCGCTCTGGGTTAACTTTCTCGATTGGACGAACAGCAGCGGCCTATGCGCCCCCTTATATATGCGCGTAAAGGCTTCTGCCGGTTAATATAATCGGCGGAAGCTTTTACAATTACTAAAAGCAATCTGTAAAACGACCGTCCGTCGGGGCCGTTTACATTTAAAACATTTGCCCGCCAAAACGGACAGATGCGCAAAAAGCAGCTGCAAAGCTGCTATTTTTTATTTGGCGGGTATGAAGCCGGAAAATATGCCGATACTATCAGTGCCAACATCCATGCACATCATAAACGTATTTTTATAACGGAGGTTTTATCCATGATCAGCAAAAAAGCAAAAGCCGCGGCTTTGGCCGCCGCTATGATTCTCACTGCCGGACTGTTGTCCTCCTGCTCCAAAGCCGAGGACGAGGTCAGCAGTATGGTTTCCCAGGGCAAAAACGATTTAAGCAGCGCGGCTTCCGATATCAAGAGCGGCGCGAGCGAGGTGGGTTCCAAGGCGGGCGAGATCGTCAGCGGCGCCGAATCAAACCTGTCCAGCATGGGTTCTAACGGCAAAGTGGACAGCGACAATTCCGGCGGTTCGATTACCTCGAAATAAGAGCGCCGCTTCTTATTACAGAGAGTAACCCCCCGGCGCAGCCGCGCCGGGGGGGGGGTTACTTATATCCTTTGCGTAAATTTTTGCGAGGCCCTCTAGAGGGCGTTTGAATACGTCAAAAAATGATATACAGTCCTTTGGCTTACTCCCCAGGTTTGATTATACGTAAAATATAGGGTTTATATATGATCGGCCATAATGGTCATAATATAAATATAGAATATACGAAAAAAACCATTTATATACAGTTTAAACAAAGGCGGATACGCACACATCTTTCCCCTTTCCCGCATAGGCTGAATTAAATTCGTCTACAATCCGGAAAGGGGCCGATTGGATTGGCAACCATCAGCTTGTGTATGATTGTACGGGATGAGGAAGCCGTGCTGGACCGGTGCCTTGCATCGGCGGCGGCGCTGGCCGACGAGATCGTCATTGTAGATACCGGCTCGGCCGACCGCACCAAAGAAATCGCCGGACGTTATACCGACCGCATCTATGACTTCGCCTGGATCGATGATTTTTCTGCCGCCCGCAATTTTTCCTTTTCCAAGGGGACAAAAGATTACCTCATGTGGCTGGATGCCGACGACGTTATCGAACCCGGGGACCTGACGGCCTTTCTCGCTCTCAAGCAGGAACTGACCTGCCAAACCGATCTGGTCATGTCGCCCTACCATACCGCCCTGGACTCGGAGGGCCAGCCCCTGTTCACCTATTATCGGGAACGTCTGCTGCGGCGGGAGGCCGGCTTTCTCTGGCAGGGCGCGGTGCATGAGGCCATTCCGCCGGCTGGGCGCATCGTCTACACCGAAGCGGCCGTCACCCATCGAAAGGAAAGGACGGCCGACCCCGACCGCAATCTGCGTATTTTTCGAAAGCTGCTGGCCGCCGGCAAGCGGTTGGACCCCAGGGAGCAGTTCTATTATGCGCAGGAGCTCTATGGCCACAAGGAATACCGGCAGGCCAAAGAGGTTCTCCTGACCTTCCTGCGGGAGGACGAGGGCTGGGTGGAAAATAAAATCGAGGGCTGCCGTCACCTGGCTTTCTGTTATCTGGCCGAGGGCCGGCGAGACCAGGCTCTCGCCGCCCTTTTCGCCAGCTTTCGCTACGACCTGCCCCGAGCCGAGATTCTTTGCGAAATCGGACAGCTGTTTTTAGAAGAAGGGGCGCTCCAGCAGGCGATTTATTGGTACAAGCAGGCCCTGTCGGTCCACCGGCAGGATGCCACCGGCGCTTTTGTACTGCCCGACTGCTACAACTATCTTCCCTCCATACAGCTCTGTGTCTGCTATGACCGCATGGGCAATCGGGCGCTGGCCGAGGAATACAACGAGCAGGCCGGCCGATACAAGCCGCTGGATAAGGTTTATCTCCATAATAAAGCCTATTTTTCCGCTTTGCGGACTGAAAAAAAGCCGCCGTCATAGACGGCGGCTTTTACAGATAGCCGCGCGGGGTTACTCGCCAAAGGGAAAGTCAAAATCCGAACCAAAGCTGGGGGCGCTGCTGTCCCCCGAGCTGGATTTGAGGGTAAAGCTGGAGGAGCCCCTGTCCTCCAGCAGAACGGCCGAGACACTCACCTGCTGCTTGCCGCTGTTGTAAAGGGTCAGCTTGACGGTATCGCCCGGCTTTGCGTTCTCCAAAACCTCCAGAACCTCGCTGCCGTCGGTTATAGGGGTATCGTTGATATGGGTGATAATATCGCCCTTCTGCACCTTGCCGGAAAGATCGCTATCGTTGGAAACGCTGGCGATTTGCAGGCCTCTGGGCAGATCATACAGCTTGGCCGACACTGAGTCGATGGTCTGGTAGGTGATGCCCAGCCTGGCGCGGCCGACCACATACTGATTCTCAATCAGAGAATCCACCACCGGCTTCATAATAGTGGTGGGTACGGCAAAACCGATGCGCTCGTAGGACTCGCCCACATACTTCCAGGAGGTGATGCCCACCACCTGGCCGTACATATTGACCAGCGCGCCGCCCGAGCTGCCGGGATTGATGGCCGTATCGGTCTGGATAAATTTCATGGAATAGTTGGAGGCGTTGGCAATCCGCCGGTTTACCGCCGAAACTACGCCACCGGTAGCCGTAAAAGCCAGCTGCTGGCCCCCGGGATTGCCGATGGCGATCACCGATTCCCCTACCTCCAGCTCGTCCGAATTGCCGAAGGTGGCGGCGGGCAAGCCGGATCCGTCTATTTTCAGCACGGCCAGGTCGCTACGGGAGTCGCCGGCCACATAGCTTGCCTCCTGTTCGCTGCCGTCGGCCAGTAGAACGAGGAATTGCGGGTCGGGTATTTCGGCGTAGATATGGTCGTTGGTGACGATATAGCCGTCGGAGGAGTAAATCACCCCACTGGCCTGGGCGCGGCTCTGCCCGTCCTGCTTGCTATAGACCTCGATACCTACAATAGAGGGCTTGACGGCCCCGAACACATAAGAGGCGTTTTGATGCGCCGGGTCGCTGACCGTCCCCTCGGGCTTGGAGGCCAGGTCCACAGCCTGATGGACGCCGCCCGTCTCCCGTCCGCCGGACCGGCCGGCAAAATAGCCTACAGCCGCAACCGCGCTGAGCGCCAGAACAGCCGCCAGCGCCATGCAAAAGACCCGCAGTCCCTTATTGGGAACCGGCTCAGACTGCTCGGGTTCCACCTTATTGATACGGATGGGCGGCTCGGTCTCGTTGATCTGATAGGGCTGGGCCGTGGCAAAACCGCCGCCGGGGGTGTAGCTGGCGCCCTCGCCGTAAGTCCCCTGCTGGGGCGGATAGGGCGGCTGCGCCCCGTAATAGGGCTGCTCCGGCCCGTAACCGGGCGCGCCGTAGGGCTGAGTCTGATTCTGGTATCCATAGGGCGGCGGGTAGGCGCAGACCGGCCCGGCAGGCGGATTGACCGGGGCGCAGCCAGTCGCTGACTGCACAGGGTCCGCAGGGCCGACGACGGCCGTCTCCTGCTCGGTCGGCGGCTGCCCGGCAAGAGTCCGCTCTACAGAAGGCTGCTCGGCAGAAAGCTGTTCAACAGGAAACTGTCCGGTATACAGCGGGGCGGCAGGAGCCGATGGCGCGGACTCGTTCTCCTCTGGGCGCTGCGGCTCGGTCTGCTCCTCTAGCGGCGGTCTCGACGGCGGCTCAAACGGCTCCGGACGCTTTTCCTCTTCGAAAATATCCTGTACAGGCTTATCTTCAAACTCACGCATAAAATGCTCCTCTCCTAACTCTCAACTATGATTTGCATTGTTAAGGGAATTATTAATTGTTCATGATCTGCAATTGGAATTACAGCCTGCTACAATGCAAAGTGTCTCTCTAAAATCTCTAGCGTTTGTTCCAATGTGCGCGCATCGTCTCTTACCAAGGTAAAAAAGCCCGAGGCCGCAAAGGCTTGATACGTTTCGGCACAATTGATTCTCGCTAAACATCCCCGATAATTTTTCATGGTCTCTTCCGGATTTTTCGCTTTCCCTATCTGTTCCAAAATAAACTGTTTTTCTGGATCTTTGCGATCAAAAAATCTTTCAACCGATGTACTTAGAGGCGCAAGCATGATTGCAACGTGATGGTAATCGGATATTTCCTGAAGCTTTTCCGTCGCAATATTGGTATCCACAAATATTCTTTTTCCGCTGTCGGCAAGCTGAATCAGACGGATAATCTCTAAATCGGAAGCTTCTTCATTGCAGCCTGCCGCCCAGCGCTCAAATTCTTCCGGCGTTCGATTTACGAACTCCTGCCAGTCCTTCATCGTATCAAAATAGGATAGGTTGGGCTGATTTTTTGCGTCAACGGCGTCCATAAGGACATCATGATAGTTTTCGCCACAGCAGATTCCAGCATGCTTTTCCGCCAATAGTTTTACCATGGTTGATTTTCCCGCATAGGCGGTTCCATTGATAAAATATACATTTCGAAATAGATATTTCAAAATATTAGGCTTGATCGTTATATGCAATTGCATTGATTCCCTTCCATAACAAATTCTAAGCATAGAGAAAACAAGGAAAATGCAAACCTGTCATCTGCCAATCCCGATGTATCCGGAAGCGGCGCGCGCCGGCCGTACCGTTATCCCTCCTTGCTTTTCTTGGCCTTACCGGACTTGTGGGGCTTGGTCCCTTCCTCCTCCAGCCGCGGCTTTCCGGTGGGCAGACGCACCTCAAATTCGGTAAATTCGCCCAGGTTACTGCGTACCGTTACCCCGCCGCCGTGTATATCCGCAATGGTTTTAACTAGGTATAAGCCCAGCCCCGTGCCGCTTTTATCGGCTGAACGGGATTTATCGGTTTTATAAAACCGGTCGAAAATGCGGGGCAGGTCCTTGGCGGCGATCCCCTCGCCGCTGTTGCGGATGAGCAGGTACACCAGCCCCCGTTTTTCCTCTACGCTCATCTGCATCCAGCCGCCGGCGTCGGTAAACTTCACCGCGTTGTCCACCAGGTTGTAGACCACCTGATGGATCAGGTCCCGGTCGGCCAGGATACGGATTTCCGGCATATCCTCCAACCCCTTTATACAGATCCGCTTTTCCTCAATCGGCTGCTCAAAGGAGATAACCGTGGTGCGCAGCACCTCGGACAGGCTAAATTCGGTTTTATTGATCTTCATTTCTCCCGACTCCAGCTTGGCCATACTCAGCATGGCCCGCACCAGCCGGGAAAGGCGCTTGACCTCGTCCGAAACCAGCCTGAGATAGTAGGACTGCTTTTCGGGCGGGATGGTACCGTCCAAAATCCCGTCGATAAACCCGCCGATGGAGGTCATGGGGGTTTTGAGCTCGTGGGAGACGTTGGCCACAAAACTCCGGCGCATGCTTTCCAGCTGCACCAAGGAATTAGTCATCTGGTTGAAGGCGATGGACAGCTCGCCGATCTCATCGTCGCTTTCCACCGGTATGCGCTTGGAAAAGTCCCCCTTGGCCATACTTCTGGCCGCTTCGGACATTAGCCGCAAAGGTTTCGTCAGACGCAGGGTCATGGCGTAGACGGCGAAAAACATCAGAACGATGGGGATGCAGGCCGAAAAAAGAAAGATGCGGAAAATCTGATTGAACATGGCCTTGAGACTGGAGGCCGGCGAGGAGGCGAACACCGCGCCCACCGGGTTTCCCTCCTTGTCCTTCAACGGAACGCCGCAGGTATAATACGGCTTGTGGTATAAACCGTCCAGATTTCCCATCTGATAGTATTCCCCGCCCATGGCCTCTTCCATAACGGCGGTCGAAATTTGATTGCGGGTATGCACGCAGCTCCCTTCCAGCATATAAGCGTCGCAGCTGCAAACGTAGGGCTTGCCGCTGGCGTCGGCCACGAAAATGTTGGCGTCGATCGACCGGGAGACCACCAGAGCCACGCTGCTCATGCCCTCCACAAAATCCGGCTCTCCCAGCCAGTTCGCCCCCATCTCGCTGATGGTCTGCCCGGTTTCGGACAGCAGCGCCCGCTTCTCTCTCGCCAGAAAGCCGCTGATCCAGACGCTGAGGATCACAATCAGAAAGGCAAAGCTCACCAGGATGATGGCCGAGGTGGTCAAAAAATATTTTTTAAAAAGGTTCAGCTTCATACGCCCATCCTGCCCTGTCTAAATTTCCGCCGGCCGCGGCCTTCGCGGCGCTATTTCACCTCGAACTTATAACCCACGCCCCAAACCGTTTTCAGGGACCAGCTGGGAGACACGCCTTCCAGCTTCTCCCGCAGGCGCTTGACGTGAACGTCCACCGTCCGGGAATCCCCGTAATAATCAAAGCCCCAGACCTCGTCCAGCAGCTGATCCCGGGTATAGACCCGATTGGGGTTACTAGCCAGGTGATAAATCAGCTCCAGCTCCTTGGGCGGCGTGTCCACCTGTTTGCCGTCCACCACCAGTTCATAGTTGGTCAGATTGATGACCAGCTTGTCATACCGGACCTCCTTGACCCCGCCGCTGTCCTCCGGGTTGGAACGGCGCAGCACCGCCTTGACCCGGGCCA
>JAAVYX010000093.1 GCA_022791355.1 Clostridiales bacterium
CCTCATTTTGGCCGCCGCTGGGCGTATTAGCCCTTGTCAATCAATGGTATCCCCTGTGGTCTTACCGCCAGCGCTCAAAGGGTAAACTGCCGGAATCATAGGTTTATGCGCCGCCGCGCCGCGTCGGGGACGGCCGGCAAGGGTTATCCCAACGCCCGTTTCTGGAAGGAATTGGATGACCGCGCGTGTTTTTATGCGCGTTTCGTGTCCTGTGGGACACGGCGGGGTTTGTCCCTCGACTCCACCGCCTTCCCCAAAAAGCGGGCGAAAACTTTTTCTTGGATGATTTCTGCCAAACGCTTTTTGACAAGCAAAGGCGGGGCCTGCTCTCATGAGCCGGCCCCGCCTTTGTTGTTTTTTGCCGCGACTTCCTATTTTGTTTCCAGTTCCGCGAAGACGGCGTAATGATCGGATACGTAGCCGCCGTCCGGGTTATCGGTGACAACTTGGTAGGTTTTGGCCCGCAGAGCGTCGGGGGTGAGGAAGATATAGTCGATGGGGGTATGCTTGGATACGTCGACCTTAAGAAAGTTGTGGAAGCTGCCGCAGGCGTTTATCTGCCGGCCGGCCAGATACTTGGCGTCGCCTACCGGGGAATCGGAGGCGGCCATAACGGCGTAGACCGAAGAATGCTCTTCGCCGTTGAAGTCGCCGGTCACTACGGCGGGAATGGGCCCGTATTTCTCCCGGAGGGCCTTCAGGCGGGAAAGGATCAGCTCGCTTCCCCTGCACATGGCCTCCACGCTCACATGGTCGGTGTGGGTGTTCATATGGAGGAACAGCCCGGCCTGCCGGTCCTCCAGCGCCGCCCAGGTACAGATACGGGCGCAGGCCGCGTTCCAGGCCGGGCCCGACACCCGGTCCGGCGTTTCGGAGAGCCAGAAGGTGCCGCCGTCCTTTAGGGAAAACCGGTCGGCCCGGTAGAAGACAGGGGAAAATTCTCCCTTGTCCCGACCGTTGTCCCGTCCCACGCCAACCCCTACATAGCCGGTCAGACGGCCCCGCAGCCAGTCCATCCACTGGGGCGTGGCTTCCTGAAAGCCGATGGAGTCGGGGGCATACTTTTCGAGTATGTGCAGCAGCCGGGGCCCCCGGCGCTCTAGGGCGTTTTCTCCCGAGGTGTCATACCGCAGATTCTGGGTCAAAATATCATATTTCGCCATAGGGCGTGCCTCCTTGTTAGGCGGAATTTGGATAGGATAAAGCCGGACACGGACGGTTAAGCGGCTGGCCCGCTAAAGCGTTTTTTCCGTTATCTAGGGAAACGGTCTTTGGATGTCGGCCGTTTTCGGAGGTGGGACGCTCTAGAGGTCTGGCCCTTGGCCAGGCCGGGAACGACTCTTTGAAGAGCGCCGGAGAACCTCAAAGAAAAAGCGCCCAAAGCGTGCCAGGCCGTACTCTTAAAAAGACAACCGGCCCAAAGAATAACGATTTTTTCTATGGACACAATAGTATGCCGGTGACCGTTGGCTTGCCAAAGGAAAAAACGGATGTTGGGCATATCGCCGTTTTTGAGGGGCGCGGCTTAGATACGGGCAACGCCGGTAGCCCGGGCGGCCTCGGCCACGGCGGCGGCTACGGCGGCGCAAATTTTCTTGTCAAAAGCGTCGGGAATGATGTAGTCGGGCCGCAGCTCGGATTCCGGGATCACCGCGGCGATGGCCTTGGCTGCGGCGATCTTCATCTCGTCGTTGATATCCGACGCGCGCACGTCCAGAGCTCCCCGGAAAATGCCGGGGAAGGCCAGGACGTTATTGATCTGGTTGGGGAAATCCGACCGGCCGGTGCACATTATCTTGACCCCGGCCTTAGCGGCCTCGTCGGGCATGATTTCGGGCACGGGGTTGGCCATGGCCATGACGATTGGATCGGCGGCCATGGCGGAAACCATCCGGGCGGTCAATACGCCGGGGGCGGATACGCCGATAAATACGTCGGCGCCCTGGATAACGTCGGCCAGCGTCCCCTTCTTCATGGCCCGGTTGGAGATGGCCGCCATTTCGGCCTTGATGGGATTGAGCCCCTCCCGGCCCTCGTAAATGGCCCCTCTGGTATCGCAAAGGACGGCGTTTTTCAGCCCCACCTTCATAAGCAGCTTGGTAATGGCGATGCCGGCGGCCCCCGAGCCGCTGACCACCACCTCGATATCGGCCAGCTTCTTGCCGGTCAGCTTTAAGGCGTTAAGCAAACCGGCCAGGGTGACCACGGCGGTGCCGTGCTGGTCGTCGTGGAAAATGGGGATATCGCAGCATGCCTTTAGTCGTTTTTCGATTTCAAAGCAGCGGGGGGCCGAGATGTCCTCCAGATTAACGCCGCCAAAGGAACCGGCCAGCAGCCGGACCGTGTTGACGATTTCATCCACATCTTTGGAACGCACGCAGAGGGGGAAGGCGTCCACCCCGCCAAAGGCCTTGAAGAGGACGCACTTGCCCTCCATTACCGGCATGCCGGCCTCGGGACCGATGTCGCCCAGACCCAAAACGGCGGTGCCGTCGGTAACCACAGCCACCATATTATGGCGGCGGGTGTAGGTGTAGGACAGGTTCGTATCATCCCTTATGGCCAAACAAGGCTCGGCTACGCCGGGGGTGTAGGCGATAGCCAGGTCTTCCCTTGTTTGCAGCTCGGCCCGGCTGGTTATCTCCAGCTTGCCCGCCCATTCGGCGTGTTTTTTGACGGCCAGTTCTTTTTTGTCCATTTTTGTTCCTCCTCAATCTAACGGTCAGCGGCGCAGATAACATTTTTTATCTATTAGCAGGACAGAGACTTCGCGCCGGATTTGTTTTTCTTTTTTATGTCGTAAGCGGGAGAGTTCGCGCCGGATTCCCTTTTCGGATTTTTACATTACCCTGTCGCATAGCGCGACGCCTCTCCCGGCAATCACAACAAAAGAAAACCTGACAAGGCCCCCTATCCCCGTTCAATAAAAAATTCACTATGCGGTATTATA
This sequence comes from Clostridiales bacterium, assembly GCA_022791355.1. GTDB lineage: Bacteria > Bacillota > Clostridia > Oscillospirales > Acutalibacteraceae > Howiella. The sequence goes on from JAAVYX010000093.1 coordinate 2,951, forward strand.
CCGAACAACCCCCAAAATGTCCACGGGTTTATAAGAAACAATCGCAAAAAAGCCCTTCCCGAAAGGACGGGAAGGGCAAAAGGGTCACAGGCGCGGGACGGAAGAAAGCTGGGGCAACAGCCCCTCCACCACATAATGGTAATCGGTGATGCCCTTGCCGGTATTGGGGAAAAACCGGGAGTAGGCCATATCGGAGATAAACAGGGCGACCAGCAGGCAGCAGATAAAGCTTTTCCATTTAAAAGGAATTCTGCCGTACAGATCATCCAGCATGGGCGCAAAGACGTAAACGGCCGCCACGCCTCCCAGACCGAATACCAGCAGCCCCTCGGCGCAGATATAGCCGTTTAGGTTCAAAAAGTAACCCGAGTAATCCCACCAGCGGGTTCCGGTAGCCAGCTCCAAAAACCATCCCGTGCCGTACTCGATGGCCCCGCAGAGCAGCACGGTCAGGAAAAAGGTGGCCACAGGATGGTTTCGGACCCGTTTTAAAACCAAAAGCACCAACGTGCCGCCCACCCCGTATATGGGCAGCCAGGGCCCGTGGAAGACCCCGCGATTGACAAAGCCCTCGGCCGAGAGTCCCAGTATGACCTCCCAGACCCAGCCTACGACGGCAAAGGTAAAAAAGATCAGAATGAGGGACCAGCCGCTGTAATCCCGCCGGAAGTCCGACTTGATCCATTTCCGCCGCTGCTTGTCGGGCAGGGGGAACTGTTCCTCCGGATACCGTAAGGTCTCATCTTCCCCGAAAAGGCAGCCGTCGTTTAGCTGGTCGGCGTAGGGGATCCCATCGGCCAGAGCCTTCTCCCGCAGGGCGCGGTAGAGGGCGGCCTCGACCGCCGTCCTGTAGGGATTCACATAAAAAACGTTAAGAAAGCCTAAAGTACAAAAATTGAGCAAATGCCAGGGCAGGAAGGAAAGGTCCAGTATAAAGGCTCGCCACTTGTTCCCCCGCATCATGGTTCGGGAGAGGCTAAAGGCCGCTTTCCGGCTGACGGCCGGGTTTTCGGCCAGGATAAAGGGCACCAGCATGTAGGAGTAGCTTTTGATAAAGCCGCCTACAATGGTAAAAAACCAAAGGGCCAGATAGAAGGAACGCATAAACATAATTTGGGCCGTGTTCCAGATTTTTCCCACCCGTACGGTGAGCAGGGCGCGGCGTGCGCCGGTTTCAGGATAGGCCAGCTTTTCCATGAGGAACCGCCGCTCCCCCACCACCAGCAGGTTCTTGACGAAAAACCACCACAAAAAGCTGATAAGGGCGGCGGCCAGGGTGACAAAGCCCCGTCCCACCTTTCCCTGAAAGAGCATTTGGCTGAAGGAGTCCACCACCCCCAGGGCGATGGAGCCCGAATAGGTGATATTATTGAAAAGGGCGGCCAGCACGCCCCGGGAGTTGGCCTTGATGACCTGAACGCCGTCGACCTCCTCCGGCGCGGGTACGGGCACGGGTTCGGGCGATGGGGCTTGCCGGTCGGTTATAAGCAGGAGCAGATCCTCCAGAATGTCGGCGTTGGTCCGCTGTACGGTAGAAATGGTGTTTCGCAGCACGCTGGACTCCAGCTCGGCTGGATTTTGGGCGTCGAAAGCCCAAAGGGTCGCGCCGTACTCCCCCGTGATAATGGCTGCGGCCAGGCAGACCAGCACCACCCGCCAGTATCCGGCCTTAAAGACGCTGCGCGCCTGTTCCTTCAGCTCTTTTCGGTTCCACACGGCTTTCAGGGCCTCCCCCTCCTTCTCATTCGACCTGTTTCGATCCTTTTCACTATACGCGTTCCCGCCTCCATCCGCAAGTCCAAAGTCTTTCACGCCGTCCAGGCGCCCGGTCTTTTAGCCGGGCATATTTTTTGTCTCCGTTTTTGGAAACGCTTTTGGCGAGCTTTTTTGTATCGACCTTACGTTTTGTCTGGAGACTGTTTTACTTCTTACTCCTGACGGACGGCGGTCAGTTCGTCCAGGGTCAGGCCAAAGCTGTCTAAAAACGTCTCCATAAATATGTCGGCCTCGGGCAGCTTCATATCGGCCACGGCCTGCCGGATGGCGGCCCCCGCCACCCGGAACTCGTCGTTGCCCATCTTTTCCTCCTGGATGCATTTGACGTAGGCCGCCAGCTTATCCGCCGCCTTGACGATGGGCCGGTAGGCCTCGTCCCCGCAGAGCAGGTCCTGATAGGCCGGACGCAGGTCGGCGGGCAGCAGATCCAGCATGCGCCGGATGGCGGCCGCCTCGATGGTCTTATAGGCGCCGGCCGTGTCCTCGCTGAAATATTTCACCGGGGTGGGCAAATCGCCGGTGATGATCTCGGGCGCGTCGTGAAACATGGCCAGCAGGGCCGCTCGGCCAGGGTCCAGCTCGCCGCCCAGCCGCCGGTTGCGAATGAGGGTCAGGGCGTGGGCGATAAAGGCGGTCTCCAAGGAGTGCTCCGAAAGGTTTTCCTCCCAGGCGTTGCGCATAAGTCCCCAGCGCTGGATGTATTTCATGCGAAACAGCATGGCGTAAAAATGACTGGACATGGCATCCTTCCTCTTTCCTATCCCTATGCGGTAAAATTTGACTAAAATGCCTGCAACAGCAGCCGCGTTTACAAACACTTACACTTAGAACCTGTGTGCACAGGCGGGGGCCGCCGTATGCGAGAATCATTTTTCAGCCGGTGAAGACGGCGTTTCGCAGAATACTGCCGTATAACAAGAAAATGCAAGGTTGAAAAAGTTCCCCCGCAGACGGTATGCGCCGGCTGTTTAAACAGGTTCTTATTCAAAGCTTCACAAAAGCCCCCGCAAAAAAACCTTTTATATTATAACATACGCTGGTATAATATCAATAATTACCATCTTGCGCGGGACCGCCCAGCCCCTTTGCGGACCGATGGTCCCGTTGACGTAGGCTGGCGCAGGGCCGCGTAAGAAGGAGGAGGACAAGCTATGGAGCTTCATATCACGCGAAAACAGGTTTTGGGTCTGCTGGCTTTGATGTTAAGCTTCGCCTTTTTGGCCCGTCTGGCCATGGGCGTCGGCTTTTTCAACAGCTACGACACCTACTGGTACAGGTCCTGGGCTGTGGACCTGGCCGAAAACGGCCTGTTTACGGCATACGGCCGGATGAAGGAAATCGCCCTGGATTACCCGCCGGTCTATCTTATATTTCTGTATATAACCGGCCTTGGCTACAAGGCGCTGGGCGGCGGCGTTACCAACGACATGCAGATGCTGCTGCTGAAGTTCTGGCCCGTCCTGTTCGACGTGGCCTGCGCCGGGCTGCTCTATCTGATCTGCCGGCGGCGGTACGGCCGGCCGGCCGGGCTTCTGGCCGCCTTTTTCTGGACCCTCAACCCCTCCTTTTTCTTCAACACGGCCGGCTGGGGCCAGACCGACGGGGTCATGGCCTTCGCCTTGCTGCTGACCTTCTGGCTGTTGGAGGAAAACCGGCCCGTCGCCGCCTGCGCGGCTATGGCCGTGGCGGGGCTGACCAAGTTCCAATGCCTCTTCTTCCTGCCTCCCTTCCTGATCGTGCTGTTTTTACAGAACCGGAAGCGTCTGCTGCGTCCCGTCCTGGGGCTGCTTGCGGCGGCGCTGACCGTCCTGCTGGTCTTCCTCCCCTTTATGATAGGGGCCAAAAACCCCATGCTCTTCTTCGACCTGTATTTGGGCAGCGCCGGCAAATACGACTACTGCACCCTCCACGCCTATAACCTCTACTGTATGCTGGGCCTCAACTGGACCCACGACGTAAAGGACACCGACCCCATGCTGGGCTCCTTTACCTGGCAGGGCCTCAGCTATGTCTTCCTGTTCCTTTCTCTGGCCCTGTTGGTCTGGCTCTACGTCATCTCCTGCCGCCGCCACGGGGAGAAGCGTCTGAACGGCTGGGTGGGCGGTCTGCTCTTCATGCAGTGCGTCTTTATGCTGACCACCCGTATGCACGAGCGGTATCAGATCATCGTGCTTCCCTTCGCCCTGATGGCTTGGGTATCCACCCGCCGGGGGCGGTTCCTGGGGCTCTTCGCCGGCTTGACCGGAATTACCCTGGTCAACCAGTATCTGGTTCTCATCAACGTTGTGCAGAATAAGCTCTTCAAGGCCACGGCCTTCTATCTGCCCGCCCGGGATACGCTGGAAATCATATTTTCAGCCGTCAATATGCTGCTGTTCCTTTGGACGGTGTACGAATGCGTGGATTATCTGGCGGGAGGCCCGTCCAAGCCGTCCGGTCAAATCGCCGGAGACGGTGGGGCGGCCCTGTCCGCAGCCGAATGGAAAGCCGGCCCAACCGGCGGGGAGGGGCCGCTCCTGGAACCGGTTGCTGTTTCGCCGGCCGTTCCGGCGGTGGGACGCGGCGGGACCGAACAGGCCGCGTCGGAACCAGCGGAGCCGCCCGAGCCGTCTGAACCACCCGAGCCGCCGGATCCGCCCGTTCCTGAATGGCTGAAACCCTTGGCCGCCGACGGCCGGGAACCTTCGGAGAGGAGCTGACCCATGGATACCTATATGCGTCCGTCCGACAGGCCGGCGGTGGAAAGCGTCCCCCGTAAACGTGGACCGGCCTATAAGCGTATGCCGGTGCTGGGCCGGCAGAAGGAGCTGCACTGGCATACCTTTTTGCTTGCCCTAGGGGTTACCGCCGCCTTCTTCCTCCCTTATATCATCATGAGCCACGGCTACTTCTTTTTTCGTGGGGACTTCAACGTCCAGCAGATTCCCTTTTACCAGATGTGTCACCAGATGGTCAAGGAGGGGAACATTTTCTGGAACTGGCAGACCGATTTGGGGGTCAACTTCATCGGCTCCTACAGCTTCTATCTCTTGGGCAGCCCCTTCTTCTGGCTGACCCTGCCCTTCCCCAACTGGATGGTCCCCTATCTTGTCGCCCCCCTGCTTATCCTCAAGTTTGCCTGCTCGGCCTTTACGGCCTACTTCTACATCCGCCGCTTTACCCGCACCCCCCGGGCCGCCATGGTGGGGGCTCTACTCTACGCCTTTTCCGGCTTTTCCATCCACAATCTTTTCTTCAACCACTTCCATGAGGCCATCGTTTTTTTCCCGGTCCTGCTGCTGGCGGTGGAGCAGTTTATCGCCGACAACCGGCGGGGGGCGTTGGCCGTCGCCGTCTTTATCTGCGCGCTGTCCAACTATTTCTTCTTCTTCGGCATGGCGGTTTTCTGCGTGATCTACTGGTTCATCCGCATGCTGACCGGCTGCTGGAGCCTAAGCCTTGGCCGGCTGGCCGCCTTTGCCGGGGAGATCCTCTTGGGGGTCGGTATGGCGGCGGTGATCCTGGTTCCCGCCTACCTGTCGGTCATGCAGAACAACCGGGTAAGCTCCATCAGCGCGGGCTGGGGCGCTCTGCTCTACGGCCGGGAACAGATTTACGCCAACATTCTCCAAAGCATCTTCTTCCCCCCTGAAATCAACGGCAATCCGGTCATGGTGCCGGCGGCCGAGGTCAAGTGGTCCTCTGTGGCCGCTTGGCTGCCCCTTTTCAGTATGACGGGGGTGATAGGCTTTGTCCGGGCGAAAAAGGGGCACTGGCTTCGCCGCGTACTGCTGACCCTGCTGGTCATGGCCATGATCCCCATTCTCAACAGCGCCTTCTACGCCTTCAACTCGGCCTACTACGCCCGCTGGTTCTACATGCCGGTGCTCATGATGAGCCTGGCCACGGCCATGAGCCTGGAGGACCGGACTGTAGACTGGGACAGGGCCTTCAAGCAGACGGCGGGGGCCACCCTGCTGCTCATCCTCATCCTGGCCTTTTTCCCGGCCAAGCTGGAGGACGGCCGGGTGACCGAATGGGGCCTCTACCTGAAAGACGACGGGAACGGCCGCGCCTATCTGCTCCAGTTTGCCGTCATCTGCGCCGTGGCGGCGGCCTCCCTGCTGCTGCTGCGCGTCCTTCTGCCCCTGCGTAAAAAATCCCCCAGACGGTTCGCCCAAGCCGCCGCACTGGCCGTCTGCGCCGTTACGCTGGGGTACGGCCTCTATTTCATCGGCAACGGAAAGGTCTCGGCCCGCGCGGTGGACGAGGATTATATCGGACGGCTGGTGGAGGGCCGGGTGGACCTGCCCGGCGACAGCAACGGCCAGTATCGTATCGACGTGTACGACGGTTTAAGCAATACCGGCATGTTCTTAGGCTATCAGAGTATCCAGGCCTTTCATTCCATCGTCCCGGCCTCGGTGATGGATTTCTACCCCTTTGTGGGGGTGGAGCGGGCGGTGGCCAGCCGGCCGGAAACCGAGATTTACGGCGTGCGGCCCCTCTTGTCGGTCAAGTACCTGCTTTGCTATTCCAGCCGGAGCTTTGAGGAAAACGGAAAGCCCAAAATGCCGGGCTATGTTTTCCTGGAGGAGCAAAACGGCTATAAAATCTACGAAAACCAAAACTACATCCCCTACGGCTTCACCTACGACTATTACATGGATTTCGCCGCCTGCCAGGCCTATGAGAAAAACGACCGGGCCCTGCTCATGCTCAAGGCCGTCCTGCTGGACGAGGAACAGATTCAGCGGCACGGCGATATCCTTACGGATTTGGGGCGGGACTATAAGGTCAAGGGAACGGCCGCAGCGGGTGTAAGCCCAGAGGACATGACCGGCCTTTCGGCCGAAGAGATCATGAACCGGATTAACGACGCCCAGAGGGACGACCCCCGAAAGCCTCTGGCGCTTTCCGAGGAGGGTATGGCCGCCGACGCGGCCGCCCGGGCCAAAACGGCCGCCAAGTCCTTCGCGGCCGACAGCCGGGGCTTTACCGCCGAGGTGGAGCTGGAGCGGGAAAACCTGGTCTTTTTCTCGGTCCCCTACGAGAAGGACGGCTGGACCGCTACAGTGGACGGCCGGCCGGCCGATATCGAGACGGTCAACGTGGGCTTCATGGCCGTGCGGGTCCCGGAAGGGGCCCACACCGTCCGGTTCGACTATATGACTCCCGGCCTGAAGGAGGGCTGCCTGATTGCCGTCGGCTCCCTGGCCGTCCTGCTGCTCTATGTATTGGTAGTGTTCCTTTGGCGGCGGCGGCGCCCGGATCGGTGGCTGGTCGCCTATCCCGAGGGAGATACGCTGGCCCGGCGTTTCGCCGCCGACCAGGCCGCCGAGGAGGTCCTTCTGGCCAACGCGGCCGAGGCCATTGCCCGTAAGGGGGCCGCCCGTAAAAAGGCTGCCGGTAAGGATACTGCCCACAGCGGCGCTGCGCATGAGACCGCCGGAAAGCAAGCGGGACAAAACGCCCCGCCTCCTCCCGTCCCCGACGACGCGTCCCCGGATTCCCCAAACGACCCCCAGGAAAGGAGCTGACCCCATGGACGTCTATATGAACCCGCCGGCCTCCCGGACAGAGTCCCCCGTAAAGGGGCCGGCCTACAAGCGCGTACCGGCGCTGGGCCGGCAGAAGGAGCTGCACTGGAAAACCTTTTTGGTGGCCCTTGCCACAGCCGCCGCCTTCTTTCTCCCCTTCATCATCATGGATCATGGCTATTTCTTCTTTTATGGGGACTTTAACGTCCAGCAGATTCCCTTTTACAAAATGTGTCACCAGATGATCCGGGAGGGCAATATCTTCTGGAACTGGCAGACCGATTTGGGAGTCAATTTCATCGGCTCCTACAGCTTTTATCTCTTAGGCAGCCCCTTCTTCTGGCTGACCTTGCCCTTTCCCAACTGGATGGTACCCTACCTCATCGCCCCCCTGCTCATCCTGAAATTCGCCTGCTCGGCCTTCACCGCCTATTTCTACATCCGCCGCTTTACCCGCACGCCCTATGCCGCCATGCTGGGCGGCCTGCTCTACGCCTTTTCCGGCTTCTCGGTCTACAATATCTTTTTCAACCACTTCCATGAAGCCATCGTCTTTTTCCCCGTCCTGTTGCTGGCGGTGGAGCAGTTTATCGCGGATAACCGGCGGGGGGCGCTGTCGGTCGCCGTCTTTATCTGCGCTCTGTCCAACTATTTCTTTTTCTTCGGTATGGTGGTTTTCTGCGCGATCTACTGGTTTATCCGTCTGTTGGCCGGAAGCTGGCGGCTGACCGTAAAACGGGCGCTGGCCTTCTTCGGGGAAATTCTCCTGGGAGTCGGCCTGGCGGCGGTCATTCTGGTCCCCGCCTTTTTCTCGGTCATGCAGAACAGCCGGGTCACCGAGCACCTCTACGGGTGGGACGCGATCCTCTACGGCAAGGAGCAAATCTACACCAACATCTTCCAGTGCTTCTTCTTCCCCCCCGACCTGCCCGCCCGGCCGGTCTTCTTCCCGGGGGCCGACGTGAAATGGTCCTCCCTGGGGGGCTGGCTGCCCATCTTCAGCATGACGGGAGTTGTGGGCTTCTTACAGAGCAAAAAGGGACACTGGCTCCGCCGGCTCCTCATCGTCCTGATCTTCATGGCCATGGTGCCGGTGCTCAACAGCGCCTTCTACGCCTTCAACTCGGCCTACTACGCCCGCTGGTACTTTATGCCGGTGCTCATGATGTGTCTGGCCACGGCCATGAGCCTGGAGGACAAGGAGGTGGATTGGGGCAGGGCCTTCAAATGGACCTTGGGCCTGACCCTGGCCGTCGCCCTGGTGGTGGGCCTCTACCCCTCGGAAACCAAGGACGGGGCGATTACCCGCTTCGGCCTTTTCACCAAGGATTCGGGCGGCGAGCACACCTATCTGATCCGGTTCTGGATCACCTGCGCCATCGCCGTCTTCTCCCTCATCATCCTAAAGCTGCTGCTGCCCCTGTGGAAGCGGGCCCCAAAGTCATTTGCCCGGCTGGCGGCGGCCTCGATCTGCATCGTCTCGGTCATCTATGCGGCCTTCTTTATCGGCACGGGCAAAACCAACTCCTTTGACGTGGACAAGATCCTGATTCCCATGCTGGCCGAGGGACAGGTGGACCTGCCCGGCGACAAGGACGAATACCGCATCGACGTTTACCAGGAAAACGCTGTGGACAATACCGGCATGTATCTGGGCTATCCCTGTATCCAGGCATTCCATTCCATTGTCCCGGCCTCTGTGATGGACTATTACCCTTACGTAGGCGTGGAGCGGGGGGTGGCCAGCCGGCCGGAGTTCAAGTCCTACGCCGTCCGGCCCTTCCTGTCGGTCAAATACCTGCTGGCCCGGCAGGGACAGAAGTTTGTAGACGAGGACGGCAGCGCCAAGATGCCGGGCTACGTCTACTACGGGTCCCAGGACGGCTACGACATTTACGAAAACCAGAACTACATCCCCTACGGCTTCACCTACGACTACTACATGACCGGTCTGGATTGCGAAGCCTATGAGGAAAACCAGCGGGCTTTGCTCATGCTCAAGGCCATTCTGCTGGACGAGGAGCAGGTCAAACGGCATCAGGACATTTTACAGCCCTTGAGCAGCGTCAGTATGCTGCGAAACGATACGGCCGCCAACGCCGGCAGCGGCAAGGCCACCGTGACGCAGGACGGCCGCCGCGCCCCCGACTTCAGCAACGCCGCCTTTGCCAAGGACTGCGCCGACCGTGCCAAAACCGCCTCCAAGTCCTTTACCGCCGATAACCAGGGCTTTACCGCCGAGGTGGAGCTGGAGCGGGAGAATCTGGTCTTTTTCTCGGTCCCCTATGAGGAGAAGGGCTGGACCGCTACGGTGGACGGCCAGCCCGCAGAGGTGGAACAGGTCAACGTGGGCTTTATGGCCGTGCGGGTCCCGGCGGGGTCCCATACCGTCCGGTTCACGTATATGACCCCCGGCCTGCCTTTGGGCCTAATCATTACGGCCGTCTGCCTGCTGCTCCTGCTGGCCTATCTGCTTGTCGTTTGGCAGCTCAAACGGAAAAACCCCGGCCGCTGGCTGACCCCCTATCCCGAGGGCGACCGTTTGGCCGCCCGGTTTGCCGCCGATCAGGTCGAGGAGGAGGCCTATCTGGAACAGCTGGCCCTGGAGGAGGCCGCGTCCCAGGAAGTGTGGGAGGAGCCTGAATCCGGCGCGCCCGATCAGCTCCACTTCCAGGGCTTTTCCGGCCAGCCTGCGGACGGCGAGCCAGAGGATTCCGCGCCCGTCCAGCCGCCGGACGCAGAGGATGATCCCGACTCGCTGGAGGAAGAGGACGACGCCCTCTTTATCCCCGGATTCAAGGTGGACTTAAAGGCCGCCGGTCTTTCGGAGGAAGAGGAGGATTCCGATTTCTAAATCTCCCATACCCGTTTACGCACAAAGCGTTATGGGGTTTCGCTTAGGCTTCTATGAGAGCGGCCTTTGGCAGTCTTGCTTGTCAAAACATTGTACGGAAAGTTTTGCCCGCCTTTTTCAAAAGGCGGTGAGGTTTGGGGCAACGCCCCAATCGCGTCCCGCAGGGACGCTTCTCAAAAAAGCTTGCAGGCCGCCCGGCTGGTTTCCGCCGGGCGGCTTTGTTTTTTTGTGTCTGTATCAAAAGATAAACCGGCGCGTACAGCTTTTTTGATCCGGAAAAGGTGAGAACAAGACTTGTAAAATTTCATAAGATGGGGTATCATATAAACATGCCGTGGAAGGAATTGGTTAATTTGCCAATTTTCGCCCTTTAAATGTAATAAAGCGCGCCGCTTTCCTGTAAACGGCTATATGAAGAAAGGTTGGTGCCGGTACGATGCGTAAATACACCACAAAGGAAATGACAGAGCTGATTGAAACCAAGCTGTCTCACAACTTCGGCGTCAAGCCCGCCCAGGCCTCGGACGAGTTTTTTTACAAGTCCTGCGTCATGGTGCTTTTGGATATCATGAAGGAGCGCAACTACAGCTTTATGGATGAAGCGGTCAAATCTGGCGGCAAGGAGATCTACTACCTGAGCATGGAATTTCTGATGGGCCGTTCCTTCAAAAATACCTTGTATAACCTGGGGCTGGAAAAGGTTATGTCCCAGACCCTGGATAAAATGGGAGTCCGGCTGGAACGGCTGTACGAGCTGGAGCCCGACCCGGGTCTTGGCAACGGCGGCCTGGGCCGCCTGGCCGCCTGCTTTTTGGACGGCCTGACCTCCGGAAACTACCCGGCCAGGGGCTACTGCATTAAGTACGACTACGGTATTTTCCGTCAGAAGCTGGTGGAGGGCTGGCAGACCGAAATGCCCGAGTTCTGGCTGCCCGGCGGCGGGGTCTGGCTGAATGCTCGTCCCGAGTACACTGTGGACGTGAAGTTCGACGGGCGGGTAAAGGAATGGTGGGACGGTCCCTTCCACCATGTGGAGCAGGAGGACTGCTCGGTGGTGCGGGCCGTTCCCTATGACATGATGGTCGCCGGTAAGGACGGTCGGGCGGTTAACATCCTGCGGCTGTGGAGCGCCGAAGCCCAGGGCGGTATTGATATGGCCCTCTTTAATCAAGGAGAATACGTCAAGGCCATGGAACGGAACGCTATGGCCGAGGTCATCAGCAAGGTCCTCTACCCCGAGGATAACCATATGGAGGGCAAGTCCCTGCGGCTGCGCCAGCAATATTTCCTGGTGTCGGCCTCCATCCAGGATATCCTCCGCCGTCACCTGGGCAAGTACAATACCCTCAACAACCTCCCCGAAAAGGTGGCCATCCATATCAACGATACCCATCCCGCCCTCTCCATCCCCGAGCTCATGCGCTTTTTCCTGGACGAGTGCGGCTACACCTGGGACGCGGCCTGGGACCTGGTCACCCGCACCACCGCCTACACCAACCATACCGTCATGCAGGAGGCGCTGGAATGCTGGCAGGTGGATCTGTTCAAGAGCCGGCTGCCCCGTATCTATCAGATCGTAACCGAGATCGACAACCGGTTCCGCTACCAGGTCTGGTGCGCCACCGGCGACAGCGATTATGTGGAGCGCACGGCCATTATCCAGGGAGGCGTGGTCCGCATGGCCAACCTCTGCGCGGCCGCCTGTCACAGCATCAACGGGGTGTCCCGGCTGCACAGCGATATCTTAAAGGAGACCGTTTTCCGGGATTACTATAAGCTGACCCCCGAGAAATTCACCAACGTCACCAACGGCATCGCCCACCGCCGCTGGCTGTGCCAGGCCAACCCCCTGCTGTCCTCCTACCTGAACGAGCTCATCGGCGAGGGCTACGTCACAGACGCGTCCCAGCTGGAAAGGCTGATGCAGTTTGCCGACGATAAGACGGTGACCGACAAGCTGGCCCAGATCAAGCGGGCCAATAAGGAACGGCTGGCCGATGCCATTCAAAAGCAGTACGATATCAAGGTAAATCCCGATTCCATCTTCGATATGCAGGTCAAACGGCTGCACGAGTATAAGCGGCAGCACCTGAACGCCCTGCACATCATTTCCGATTATCTGGATATCAAGAACAGCCCGAATAAGGAATTTACCCCCAAGACTTATATCTTCGGGGCCAAGGCCGCGGCGGGCTACTATATGGCCAAACAGTTCATTCAGATGCTCTGGAAGCTGGGCAAAATCATCAATAACGACCCGGCCGTGCGGGATCTGATCAAGATCGTCTTTATGGAGAACTACAACGTCACCCTGGCCGAGCTGATGATGCCGGCGGCCGAGATCAGCGAGCAGATTTCCCTGGCCGGCACCGAGGCCTCGGGTACCGGCAACATGAAGCTGATGCTCAACGGCGCCATCACCCTGGGTACCGAGGACGGAGCCAATGTGGAGATCCACGAGGCCGTTGGGGACGACAATATCATTATCTTCGGCATGCGCACCGAGGAGGTGGACCACCTCCGGGCCACCGGGTATCATCCCGCCGGCTACTACTATAACAATCCCCAGCTCAAGGCGGCGGTGGACTATATCGGTCAGGGGGCCTTCTCGGATATCTCCCGCAGTCTGATAACCACCGACCAGTATATGGCCCTGGCCGATTTCGCGGACTACTGTAAGGCCCAGGAGACCGCCACGGCCCTCTGGCGGGACGCCGACCGTTGGAACCGGATGTCCCTGGTCAACATCGCCAAGGCCGGCCGGTTCGCGGCCGACCGGGCTATTGCCGACTATGCCCGGGATATCTGGCATACCAAGCCGGTGCCTGTGTCCGACGCGAAAAAGGGCAGAATTCAGAAATAAATACGAGGCGGCGAAACCAATCAAGCGGCGCGGCATTATGCCGCGCCGCCCTTTTATATGCTCCTTGGACGTTTTTGCGAGGGGCTCTGCACCTTTCTTCCTTGCATCCCGGTCTGGCCAAAAGCCAGGCCTTTAGGAGCGTCCCTTCGCGGGACGCGACGAACATCCAAAGGACGTTCGCCTAAGCGCTCCACTTTGTGGAGCGTCCCTTCGCGGGAAGCGACGAACATCCAAAGGACGTTCGCCTAAGCGCTCCACTTTGTGGAGCGTCCCTTCGCGGGAAGCGACGAACGTCCAAAGGACGTTCGCCTAAGCGCTCCACCTCGTGGAGCGTCCCTTCGCGGGACGCGACGAACGTCCAAAGGACGTTCGCCTAAGCGCTCCACCTTGTGGAGCGTCCCTTCGCGGGAAGCGACGAACGTCCAAAGGACGTTC
>JAAVYX010000094.1 GCA_022791355.1 Clostridiales bacterium
ACGAGTGGCCACAAGGAAAAAAGCGCGGGAATACTTTGTGTATTCCCAGCATTTTTGACGCAGTGGACCCCCTTATGTGTAGAATATGACGGCAATTCCGATTTTTCAAACTGCCCCTAGTGCGAAAACAAATATTTTGCAGCTGTCTTTTGCCCATCCGCCCGCCCCGGCAGGCAGGCTCTTTCCATGTTCAAGGTCCCGGGCCGGACGGCCCTTTCATTTCCGAGCAAAATGCAGAAAAAAAGAAGCCAACAAAAAAGCCGCCTCCGTCTCTGGGACGAAGGCGGCCTAATCGGCTGCATTGCCGTTATTTCGCTTACTGATGGCTCTCGATATACTTGACCAGATCGCCTACAACCTTGATGTTCTCGATTTCCTCGTCGGGGATCTCCACATCGAACTCATCCTCTAAGGACATGAGCATATCCACAACATCCAGACTGTCGGCGCCCAGATCATCGGTAATGCTGGACTCCATGGTGACCTTCTCCTCCTCGACGTCCAGCTGTTGGATCAAAATCTCTTTTACCTTTTCAAACACCATAACTTGGCTTCCTCCTTCAGAAATTTTACATTCGGCCGTGTCCCGCGCCTGCGCGCATATACCCGCGCAAAACCAAGTCAAAGCATCTGGACAGACGCCCCCGGCCGTGGTATATTGGAAAACAAAGCCTTAGTCTATGACACATAATAGGGTGCGGCGGCGGCTTTGTCAACCCCAATTTTTGGTTTTCGCCTGTCAAAAAACGATTACAGGCCGGTTTTCCCTTCCCTTTTCGCCCGTATAGGCTTCCTGTCGACCATTTACAGCTATGGAAAGGATGATTTTATGTCCAGAGCATTTACCGTCATCGGCCATCCCCTGGGACACACCATGTCCCCCTTCATTCACGACGCTCTGTTTCAGCTGGCCGGCCGGCCCGGCGCATACGGGGCCCAGGATATCCCGCCCGAGGAGCTGGCCGGACGGTTCGGCGAGCTGCGGCGGCTGGCCGGCTTCAACGTCACCATCCCCCACAAGCAGGCGATTATCCCTCTTCTGGACGAACTGGACCAAAGCGCCGCCCGGTACGGAGCGGTGAATACGGTGTTCTGCGGGGAGCGGACGGTGGGTTACAATACCGACGCCTACGGCTTCTTAAAATCCCTGGAGACGGCCGGATTTCCCTTGGGGGGGCCCGTCCTGCTCTGCGGCTGCGGGGGGGTGGCCCGCACCATGGCCTACGAATGCCTGCTGGCCGGCGGTCCTCTGACCCTGGCCGTACGGGAAAACGACCTGCCGGCCGCCGGTACGCTGAGGATCGAACTGGAGCAGGCCATTCCCGGCGCGCAGGTCGGAATCGTCCGGCTGGAAGAAGCCGCGGGACAATTCGACCTGTTGGTCAACGCCACGCCGGTGGGCATGTACCCCCGCTGCGACGCCATGCCGGTGCGGGAGGAGCAGCTAACCGGCTGCCGTCACGTCTTTGACGCGGTTTACAATCCCCGCAGGACCCTGCTTCTGAAAACCGCCCAGCGGCTGGGAATCCCGGCGGTGGGCGGTATGCCCATGCTGGTCTGGCAGGCGGTGCGGGCCCATGAAATCTGGGATGGGACGGTATACGACCCGGCGGATATCCAGCGGCTGGTGGAGGCCTCCTACGCCGAGATGGAGCGGCAGTTCCAAAAATAAGAGCTTGCACCGAACACCGTCTACCTTGGAGGGCAAATACGCCCAGCAGCCGCTCGCTAGAGCGGCCCGCACGGATAGTCCAATGGAGGCAATTAGGCTTTCGCCCGCCAAATCCAAGAACGCTGCCCGTTCCCTGCTAGTTCCCTGCTAGTTCCCTGCTAGTTCCCTGCTAGTTCCCTAAGGGCGACTGCCCAGGGCTTCGCCGATCTTCATTTGGGCTCGCCGCTGGAACCTTCGGCATTTTACGGGAGGAAAACCTGCGCCGGTAAGGCAGTGAGGCAGCCGCTTGCTAGAACGTTTCACAGTAAGCCATACTTTAGGACGGTCCGTCGACCGCCTGTAAAACAGCTTTCAGTAAGCCGCTCTTGGGACGGCCCATAGGACGGGTTTGAATAGACCTGCGTAACATCGAACGGTACAAGTTCCGAGGAGGAGATAGGGATGAATATCGTACTCTGCGGCTTTATGGGCTGCGGTAAGACCACGGTGGGTAAAATTCTGGCCCAGCAGCTGGATTTCGCCTTTGTGGATATGGACGCTTATATCGAGGAAAAGGCGGGGATGCGGGTATCGGACATCTTCGCTCTTCAGGGCGAGCCGGCCTTCCGGCGGATGGAGGCCGAGGCCTGCCGGGCTCTGTCCGAACGGTCGGGGCTGGTGATTGCGACGGGCGGCGGGGCCCTCATGCAGCCGGAGAACCGGCAGACCCTGGCGGCGGGCGGCGTGATCGTTTTAATCGAGGTCCGTCCCGAGACGGTGGCCCAGCGGCTGCGGGGCGACGACAGCCGTCCCCTCTTGGCCGGCGCGGATACGGCGAAAGAGAAGGAAAACCGCATCCGGGAGCTGATGGAAAAACGGCTTCCCACCTACCGGCAGGCGGCCGTCCTGGTCGTGGACGGCAACCGTCCCGCACGGCAGGTGGCGGCGGAAATCGGCTGCGCCTGTAAATTTTATATTGACAAGTAGCGTATTTCGTACTATGATAAGCGTAACGGTTTTGGATTCGTTCAGAATACGTCCTGATTTGGGAGGAAAAAGTCCTATGATGCGTTCCGTCAAAAGCGCGGCAAAGTTTTATTACTTTACCAACGCCCGTTTCTATTTTGGAAACCGGGCTGCTTTTGCGTGGGAAAAATCGGATAGGACTATGAGCTGACCGTAAGCAGGGATAAAAGCATACGCTGATTCGCCGCGGGACTCATAGAAGGGTTCCGCGGCTTTTTGTATTTGCGAGACCCTTCCAAAAGAGGATCCGGCCTGTCTGTTCTCCCGGTCCAAAACGGCCGCGCCGCACGGCGGTTTTCACTTTAACGTGCGGAGGAAGGTGTGGTAAAAATGATTATCGTGTTAAAATCCGGCGCCAGTGATGAAAAGGTGGCTTACTTCTCAGAACAGCTCAGGAAAAAATACGACGTACAGGTCAACGCCTGGCACGGCACCCAGTCCACCGTCCTGGGCCTGCTGGGAGACACCCATAAGGTGGACGTCGAGTCGGTCTCGGCCTACGATATCGTAGAGTCGGTCAAACGGGTGCAGGAGCCCTACAAGAAGGCCAACCGCAAGTTCCATCCCGATAATACGGTAATCGAGGTCTGCGGGCGCAAGATCGGCGGCGGAGAGCTCCAGCTCATCGCCGGTCCCTGCTCGGTGGAGAGCAAGGAGCAGATTTGCGGTATCGCGAAGCGGGTGGAGGCCGCCGGGGCCAGCTTCCTGCGGGGCGGCGCTTTCAAGCCCCGCACCTCCCCCTACGCCTTCCAAGGGCTGCGGGCCGAGGGCCTGGAGCTGCTGCTGGAGGCCAAAAAGGAAACCGGCATGCCCATCGTAACCGAAATCATGAGCGCCGACCATATCCATCTCTTTGAAGAGGTGGACGTCATCCAGGTGGGAGCCCGGAACATGCAGAATTTCGAGCTGCTCAAGGAACTGGGCCGTCTGGATAAGCCCATCCTGCTCAAACGAGGGCTGGCTAACACCATCGAGGAGACCCTGATGAGCGCCGAGTACATCATGAGCGGCGGCAACGAGAAGGTCATCCTCTGTGAGCGGGGGGTCCGTACCTTCGAGACCTACACCCGCAACACCCTGGATATTTCGGCCGTGCCGATTTTCAAGAAACTTTCCCACCTGCCGGTGGTGGTGGACCCCTCCCACGCGGCGGGCATTCCCTGGCTGATCGAGCCGCTGGCGCTGGCCTCCATCGCCGCCGGGGCCGACGGACTGATCATCGAGGTGCACAACGATCCGCCCCACGCCCTCAGCGACGGCGCCCAGTCCCTGACCCCCGACCAGTTCGACCGGATCGCCGCCCGTATACAGGCGGCCGACAAGGCCCTGAAGGGCTTAAGCGCCAGCGCATCGTAAAGCATATTTTTGCTTTTTTCTATCGCAGGTTTCGGCTTTTCCTTTTTTCTTTTTCCTTTTTTGACCGGGCGGGAGGTTTTGCAGCAAATCTGTTCTTTCTTTTCCTTTTTTGTTTAGCCGAGAGAAGGTTTCGCGCCAGATTTGTTTTTTCCTTTTTTAATTGGGTGAGAGGTTTCGCGCCAGGTAAGCTTTTCTTATTTCTCCGATACCTCATCGCGAGGCGCGACCTTCTTTTCTTTGCGCGAAGAAAAGGATGCAAAAGACGCGCCTCCCGGAAATCCTATGCTTTGTCTTACAAAGC
>JAAVYX010000095.1 GCA_022791355.1 Clostridiales bacterium
GTCTCCCATCGGCCGCACCCCCCGTTCCAACCCTGCCACCTACACCGGGGTTTTCAACGACATCCGGGAGCTCTACGCCGGCACCAAGGACGCCAAGCTCCGGGGCTACACCGCCGGCCGTTTCTCCTTCAACGTCAAGGGGGGACGCTGCGAGGCCTGTCAGGGAGACGGCATCATCAAAATCGAGATGCACTTTCTGCCCGATATCTACGTGCCCTGCGAGGTCTGCAAGGGCAGCCGGTACAACCGGGAGACCTTGGAGGTCAAGTATAAGGGCAAGAGCATTTACGATGTGCTGGAGATGACGGTGGAGGAGGCCATGCACTTCTTTGAGAGCATCCCCCGCATCAGCCGCAAGTTTCAGACCCTCTATGAGGTGGGGCTAGGCTACGTCAAGGTAGGGCAGCCGGCCACCACCCTGTCGGGCGGGGAGGCCCAGCGGGTCAAGCTGGCCACTGAGCTTTCCAAGCGGTCCACCGGCAAGACCATCTATATCCTGGACGAGCCCACCACCGGCCTGCACACGGCCGATGTGCACAAGCTTATCGAGGTCCTCCAGCGATTGGTGGACGCTGGCAATACCGTGGTGGTTATTGAGCACAATCTAGACATGGTCAAGACGGCTGATACCATCATTGACCTGGGGCCCGAGGGAGGCGACGGAGGCGGCCGGCTGGTTTTCACCGGCACACCCGAGGAGATTATCCGCTGTAAGGACTCTTATACGGGTAAATACCTGGCGAAAATCATGAAATAGGCAATTTATTTACACATAATTCATTCTTTTTTTGTTCCGTTCGAGTACAATATTATCTAATAAAAGAGGAAGGCGGCTGTATCCGCCTTTCTTCTTGCTTATACGCATTCTTCATAAAACGCTGTAAGTGTTTTATGCGAGCCGCTGCATACGGCTCGACGGCGAAGCCGCCAAGAATGCCTCTCCATACGATTCTTAGCGCCGTAGGCGCTGCGGCGTGTAATGCCGCCATAAAAAGACGTTTCATCTTTTTATAAAGAAATCGTATCAATTTTCGTTCGGGGCATTCGCCGCGTCCCGGGTCGGGACGCCTTGCTTTGCAGGGCGCAGGAATCCCTCGCAAGAATATATGCAAAGCGTATGATTTTTCCCTAAAGAGGAAGGCGAAACGGTGTTTGGATATGTAAAGGCATATAAGCCGGAGATGCGGGTGCGGGAATACGAGGTCTACAAGGCGGTATACTGTACCCTCTGCCGCCAGCTGGGCCGCTCCTACGGTCCCTTCGCCCGCATGACCTTAAGCTATGATTTCACCTTTCTGGCCCTGCTCCACCTGAGTCTGGGGGAAGACTGTACCGGCTTTGAGCGAAAGCGCTGCGCCGTCAATCCCCTCAAAAAATGCAGCTATTGTAAACAGACGGGGGAGAGTATGGACTATGCGGCGGCGGCCGCCATGATCATGCTCTACTATAAAATCCAGGACAATATCGACGACGGAGGCTTTTGGAGGTCCTTGGGCTACCGGTTGCTGCGGCCTCTCTTTTCCCGGGCGCGGAAAAAGGCGGCCGGCCGTTATCCCCAGGTGGAGGCGCTGACCGAAAGGTACATTGCCGACCAGGCCGCTTTGGAAAGGGCGGGCTGTTCCAGTCTGGACCGGGCCGCCGAGCCTACCGCCGTCGTTCTGGCCGCCCTCTGCGCCCTCTGCGGGGAGAGCGAGACTGAAAAAAGAGTCCTAGAGCGGATGGGATATTGTATCGGCAAATGGGTTTATCTGCTGGATGCGGCCGCCGATTTGGAGGAGGATCTGCGCCGGGGCGGCTATAACCCTTTAAGCGCCGGCGGGGGTATAACCAGCGGCGGGGAAGGGGAAACTGCCTTTATCAGGCAGGCAAAAGAGCGGGCGGCGGCGACCCTCAACGTCTGCGTGGCCGAGGCCTGCAAGGCCTTCGAGCTGCTGCCGGTCAAGCGTTATGAGGAGATATTGGCGAATATATTGTACCTGGGATTGCCCAACAGTCAGAAGCAAGCCTTGTCGGGCAAAAAGGCGGAACAAAAGGAGTTAAGGACTACATGAACGATCCCTATGCGATTCTGGGCGTAACCCGTTCGGCCAGCGAAGCCGAGGTGAAGAACGCCTACCGCGAGCTGGCCCGGAAGTATCATCCGGATCATTACGCGGACAATCCCCTGTCCGACCTTGCGGCGGATAAGATGAAGGAGATCAACGAGGCCTATGATCAGATCATGGCCGAGCGCAAAGGCCGGGCCAACGGGTCGGGTTCGGGCGCTTACGGCGGGGCCTCCAATTTTTCGGATATCCGCAATATGATCGCCGGGGGCAAGCTGGAGGAGGCCCAGGAGCTGTTGGACGGCGTGCCCCCCGACCGGCGGGACGCCGAGTGGTATTTTCTCAACGGAAGCGTGCTCTACCGGCGAGGCTGGTTCGACGACGCTTACACCTGCTTCGCCACGGCCTGCCGCATGAATCCCAACAACCCGGAATACCAGCAGGCCCTCAATCAAATCCAGCGCCAGCGCGGGGGCTACACCGGCTATCGCCAGCCCGGCTCCGCCTCCCGGACCGGCGGCTGCACGGGCTGCGACATGTGTACCGGCCTTCTCTGCGCGGACTGCTGCTGCGAATGCATGGGCGGCGATTTGATCCGCTGCTGCTAGGGGGAGAGAGATGTCGCTCAAACGTACGGGAAAGGTGGCCCTTTGCGGGGTTATGGCGGCTCTGGCCACGGTCGTTATGCTGCTTTCCTACTTTCCTTATCTGACCTATGCGGTGCCGGCCGTGGCCGGGCTATGCTTTGTGATTCTGGCCATTGAGACGGGTCCCAAATGGGCCTTTATGGCTTATGCGGCGGCGGCCGTTCTGGTTTTCCTGCTGGCCGAGCAGGAGGCCAAAATTATGTTTATCGCCTTTTTCGGGTATTATCCTATTTTAAAGGGCATTGTGGAGGGCATGCGAAAAAAAACGCTGGAATACCTTCTGAAGTTTCTCGTCTTCAACCTGGTCATGGCCGGCGTCTACGCCCTGCTGATATTTGTCTTGGGCATGCCCTTGGACCAAATGGGGGATTTTGGAAAATGGACGGCGCTGGTATTGCTGGTCATGGGCAACGCCGCCTTTTTGCTCTATGACTTCACCATCACCCAGCTTATCGGCCTTTATATGCACTCCTTCCATCACAGGCTGAAAAAGCTGATCCATTAGAGGTAAAAGCAGCGTCCCGTATTTGCTTTGTGGGACGATACCATCTACCTCCAAGGAATCATACGCCCAGCGGCGTTTTACGGGTGGAAAACCCATGCAGGCAAGGCGGATGTAGCCGCTCGGTAGAGCGGCCGTCAGTAGCCGTCCTAAAGGACGGCCGCCAAGCAGCCGCTCAAAGGGCGGCCCGCGTACCCAGCTTCGCCCGGCTACCTTTCGGCCGGCAACCAAGACGTCGCGGCTTGCGTGGGTTTGCCTCCGTAAAACCGTATTTGCCCTTTGGAGGTAGATGGTATTTTTATGAACGCAATCCTTGCGCGGTGTTGCCTAAATAGAAACGGAGGAGGTTTACGATATGAAAGCGCGTGTGCGGACAGCGGTCCCCCAGCGGGTTTTGACCTACTTGCTGGAAGAGCCTGCGGCCCAAGGCTTGTCGGCGATCTTACAGGGAATGAAACTGGAGGAGCGCAGGATTTCCGCAGAGGAACTGGGACAGGAAATAGGATATCTGGCGGGGCTTTCCGGCTACGAGGAAAAACCAGCCCCGGAACCCGCGCCCACCTCCGGCGAGGGCGTCATGGTCATGTGCGGCTTGTCTGAAGCGCGGATGGACGCTTTGCTAAAAGCCCTTCATGACGGGAATATCCGTATCCCCCTCAAGGCGGTGGTTACGCCCACCAACCAAAATTGGAGCTTTGTAAAGCTGGCGGAGGAGCTGGCCAGAGAACGCCGGGCCATTCAGCGGGGCGGCCGGGCATAGGGGCTGAACGCGGCTCTTTGCCCAGCTGAACGACTCTTATATACTTTGCGGCCATTTTGGGAAAGCCTCGGCGGGCCTCCCCAAAATGGTCGTTTTTGTATATTATTTTTGTTCATTGGGAGGTTTCACGGCAGTTTTCTATGGAACGCCGCCGTCTCTTCCAAAACATTAAAAGCCTCCGCATAAACGCCGGCCTATCGCAGCAAGAACTGGCGGAAGCCACCTAAACGCCGCCGCCTTATATCATCGCTTTGGAAAAACAGCATGTGCTCATCGGCTTCAGCATGAAGCGCTTCTACCACATCTGTTACCATTTCCAAATCATGCAGACCTCCGATATGCTCAAAAAGGGTCTATGTCGGGAAAAGGGTTCTAAAAAGGAAGCCGAGGAATAATTCCCCGGCTTCCTTTTTAGAACCGTCCCGGCGGCGCAGCCGCTTAAGGGCATCCCTTACGCTTACGATTATTTACCTGGGCAAACCATCCGGCCGCAAAGGCCGCCGTCCCGGACCCGAGAAACGGTTAACAGCCTTGAGCCGTTCAGGCGGCCCGGCGCTTCTAACCTTTCCGCAGCTTTTCAATACGGTCTCGCAGATAGGCCGCGTGCTCAAACTCCAGCATCTTAGCCGCCTGCTTCATCTCGGCGGTCAGGCGGCGGATGAGCATCTCCCGCTCCGGTTTGGTCATTCGGCGAATCTCTTTATCCGTACTCCGCTTCTTGCCCTTGCCGCCCGAAATCTCTATAATATCCCGCACGTCCTTGACAATGGTCTTGGGCACGATACCGTGGGCCTGGTTATAGGCCGTCTGGATAGCCCGGCGGCGGTTGGTCTCGCCGATAGCCCGCTCCATGGAAGGGGTCACCGCGTCGGCGTACATAATCACCTGGCCGCCGGCGTTGCGAGCCGCCCGGCCGATGGTCTGGATTAGGGAGGTCTCCGAACGCAGAAACCCCTCCTTGTCCGCGTCCAATATGGCCACTAGCGAGACCTCGGGAATGTCCAGTCCCTCCCGCAGCAGGTTGATGCCCACCA
>JAAVYX010000096.1 GCA_022791355.1 Clostridiales bacterium
ATATAGATGGGCCGCAGAGAAATCTATAGATTTTCGTTCGGGGCATCGAGCCCCTCGCAAAAATTTTGCTTTGTAAGACAAAGCATAGGATTTCCGGGAGACGCGTCTTTTGCCTTCTTTTCTTCGCGCACAGAAAAGAAGGTCGCGCCTCGCGATCAGGAAATAGAGGAATAACAAAAGGATACCTGGCGCGAAACCTCTACCTCAGCCAAAAAAGAAAAGTATATCTGGCGCGAAACCTCTCTCTAAACTAAAAAAATCGATCCATTATACATGATTCATTATGAATTGTTCATGATAAGTTCTCCACATTTTTCCCCCAAAACTCCAATTTTCGCCCTTGACAAACCTTCTTCGGCATATTATCCTATATAGAAAAGCCAATAGCCCCAAAGCTTGTCGGTGGGGCGGGTAAATGGGCGAACGCGGGTCTGTAATCGATGGGAAGCGGCCTTGTGGTCAAATGAAATCACGCGGCAGGAAAATGGCCGCCGCGTGTTATTTTTATGGCCAAAGGGGCTGATTCCCTCTAAAAACGGATGGGCGCGGCGTTTGGAGCGGAGGAACGTATGAGAGCGGTTTTCGGCACAGCTGCATACGCTGGGACTTCCTTCCCGGCCGGTAAGTCGCCGGCGGGGAAGGGCTTTGGGTATTTCTCCTGTTTTCCGCAGCCTGTATCGCCCAAATTCGTTATAAACCCTATATGGACCGCGTCCTTTGGAATTTGTTCCTTTTTAACGGCATTTGCAAAACGGTATCTCCCTTCGGCGTTAAGCCGGCGGCGGGGATGGCGTTTTCTTTTTGCCTGAAAGGGCCTATGTGAGCACCCTTTCCATTTCCGCTGCAAGGGGAATGAACAGAAGGGCGGCGTTTGTTAGACAGAAAGGATGGAAGCTATGCCAAAGAATCCGCAAATCAAAAAGACCCTGGTCATCGGCTCGGGTCCCATCGTCATCGGCCAGGCGGCCGAGTTTGACTATTCGGGCACCCAGGCCTGTCTGGCCCTAAAGCAGAACGGCGTGGAGGTGGTGCTTATCAACTCCAACCCGGCCACCATTATGACCGACAGTCACATTGCCGACAACATCTACATCGAGCCCATCACGGTGGAGGTGGTGGAGCGGATTATCGCCATCGAGCGGCCGGACAGTATTCTGCCCACCCTGGGCGGGCAGACCGGGCTGAATACGGCCATGGAATTATATGAAAGCGGCGTGCTGGACAAGTACGGCGTAAAGCTTTTGGGCACCTCCTCGGACACCATCAAGAAGGCTGAGGACCGGGGAGCCTTCAAGGAATGTATGGAATCCATCAACCAGCCCCTGATCCCATCTGTGGTAGTCACCGACGTGCAGTCTGCCCTGGATTTCGCCGATGTTCACGGCTATCCCATGGTTGTCCGTCCCGCTTATACCCTGGGCGGCTCGGGCGGCGGTATCGCCTATGACGCGGAAGAGCTGCGGGAGCTGGCCGGCGGGGCCATCAAGCTCTCCCGGGTGGGCCAGACTCTGATTGAGAAGTGCGTCTCGGGCTGGAAGGAAATCGAGTTTGAGGTCATTCGGGACAAGCTTAACAACCGCGCTATTGTCTGCGGCATGGAGAATGTGGACCCGGTTGGGGTCCACACCGGCGATTCCATCGTAGTCGCCCCCTGCCAGACCCTGTCCGACGCCGAGTATACCATGCTGCGGGACGCGGCGTTGGATATCGTCACCGCCCTTGGCATTGAAGGCGGCTGTAACGTCCAGTTCGCCTTAAAGCCGAACAGTATGGATTATGCCGTCATCGAGGTCAATCCCAGGGTTTCCCGCTCCTCGGCCCTGGCCTCCAAGGCCACCGGCTTCCCCATCGCCAAGATCACCTCCCGTATTGCCATCGGCTTTACCCTGGACGAGCTGATGCACACGGTGGTATCCGGCTCGGGCAAGCCCTGGGAGCCGGATGTGAAGTACACCGTCCTCAAGTTCCCCCGGTTCCCCTTCGACAAATTTGTCTACGCCAAGAAGAATCTGGGCACCCAGATGCAGGCTACCGGCGAGGTCATGGCTATCGGCACCACCTTTGAGAACGCCTTGATGAAGGCCGTCCGTGGAGTGGAGCGCAAGGTGGACACCCTGTCCATGCCCCGGTTTGCCGCCCTGTCCAAACGGGCGCTTATCGAGGGTATTAAAGAATGCGACGACGACCGGATTTTCTACATCTACGAGGCCATGAAGCGGGGCGTGACCGTCGAGGAAATCTACGAGATCACCAAAATTGAGACCTTCTTCCTCCAGAAGATGAAAAAACTGCTGGACATGGAGCTGCGCTTGCAGCAGGGCCACGCCGCCTCCGTTTACGAGCAGGCCCTTCAGATGGGCTTTACCCCTACCGCCATCCAGCGGCTGTCTGGCGAGAAGCTGCCCTCCCGCCTGTCCGGCTACCGGCTGGTGGACACCTGCGCCAAGGAGTTCGACGCTTACTCTCCCTACCTCTACTCGGCTACCGAGGAGACGGTAGAGCCGGTAAAGTCGGATAAAAAGCGGATTCTGGTCATCGGCTCCGGCCCTATCCGCATCGGCCAGGGCATTGAGTTCGACTACTGCACCGTCCACTCGGTCTGGGCGCTGAAAGAGGCAGGCTGCGAGGCCATCATCGCCAACAACAACCCCGAGACGGTATCCACCGACTACGACACCGCCGACCGGCTTTACTTCGATCCCCTGACCCCCGACGATATCGATAATATCTTAGCGGCTGAGCGGCCGGACGGGGTCATCGTTCAGTTCGGCGGCCAGACGGCCATCAAGCTGGCAAAGCATATCAGCGACAAGGGCGTGCCCATCCTGGGCACCTCCTATGAGATGATCGACGCGGCCGAGGACCGGGAGCGGTTCGACGCCATGCTGGAATCCTGCGGCATCCCCCGTCCCGAGGGAACCACCGTCTTTACCCCCGCCCAGGCCGTGTCCGCTGCCGAGAGGCTGGGCTATCCCGTTCTGCTGCGTCCCTCCTATGTGCTGGGCGGCCAGAACATGATTATCGCCTACGACAGCAGCGACGTTGTCCAGTATATGGAGATCATCACCGGGGCGGGCATCGAGAATCCCGTGTTGGTGGACAAGTATGTCATGGGCAAGGAGATCGAGGTGGACGCCATCTGCGACGGAGAGGACATTCTCATCCCCGGTATTATGGAGCATATCGAACGGGCCGGGGTCCATTCGGGGGACTCCATTTCGGTCTATCCCGCCCAGACTATTGACGATAAGGCCCGGGAAACCATCATCGAGTATACGCGCCGGCTGGCCAAGTCTCTGAACGCCCTGGGCATGATCAATATCCAGTATATTTTGAAGGACGGGCAGGTCTACGTCATCGAGGTCAATCCCCGTTCCTCCCGTACCGTACCCTATATCAGCAAGGTCACCGGTATCCCGTCGGTCAAGCTGGCCACCCGTTGTATGCTGGGCGAAAAGCTGCGGGATATGGGCTACGGCGTGGGCCTCTACCGGCAGAGCGACTATGTGGCCGTCAAGGTCCCGGTCTTCTCCTTTGAAAAGATCCATAACATCGACGTGCATTTGGGACCCGAGATGAAGTCCACCGGCGAGGTGCTGGGTCTGGCCCATACCTTTAAGGACGCGGTGCAGAAGGGCCTGACCGCCGCCGGCTTCAAGATGAAGAAGGGCGGCAAGGTGCTCATGACCGTCCGAGACCGGGATAAGGGAGAGCTGCTCCCCATCGCCAAACGTATGCGGGCCTTAGGCTTCGAGATTTTCGCCACCGGCGGCACCCGGTCCTACCTTGCAGAAAACGGGGTGGAAGCCACCTACGTTGGTAAGATTTACGAGGGCGGCGAGATTTTGAAGCTGATCGAGTCGGGGGTAGACTACGTGATCAGCACCTCGGCCGGCAACCGCACCCCCGAGCGGGACAGCGTAAAGATTCGCCGGAAGGCTATTGAGTTTCGAGTGCCCTGTCTGACCTCTATCGATACCGCCAAGGCGCTTTGCGACAGTTTGGAAAATTATAAGGATACCCATGAGCTGGAAATGATCAATATTGCAAAGCTGCAATAATAGCAAACCCGGCGTTCTGCATTGTTTGTCTATGCAGAACGCCGGGTTTTGATTTTTTTATATTGGATAAGATAGAGGTTTCGCGGCAGATTTTCTTTTCTTATCCAATATAAAAGAAAAAGCAATTTTGCCGCTAAATAAAAACCAAAAAGAAGAAAATCCCCACCCCCATTTTTGTTAAATATTTTTTCATAGAAAGACTATACTTTTCAAAAAGAATCCTTATAATGGAAGGGAACAAGGGGAGACCCTCCCCAAAGAAAAAAATTAAATCCCGCCGTGCGGAAGAGGAAGACGGCGGGCCGCGCGGACCATACCCGCGGGGACGCTCACAAACAGAAACTGGGAAAAAACTGTTGTGGGTCGGCCCCGCCCTTTTTATTGCCCGTCAAAGGACGGGATAAGGACAGGGAGGGTCCCGGGGCGAAAGAGAAGGGGTGAACGCATATGTTCCAAATCCGTTGGCTTTGGCGGAACATGACCGGCAAACGAAAATACCTGGTTATGGGCCTGAGCCTGTCGGTCATCACCATGGCCATGACCGTTATCGTACCCAAGCTGTCCCAGCTGCTCATCGACGAGGTTATCATCGGCGGGGCCCGGGAAAAGCTGGTCCCGCTGCTGCTGGCCATGTGCGGCGTGCAGTTAATCCGTACGGTGCTGCGGTATGTCATGGTGTTGTTTATGGAGTTTTCCTCCCAGCACCTGATCATGAACCTGCGGCAGAAAATCTTCGACAACATCACCAACCAGGAAATGCGGTTTTTCGATAAAAACCGCACCGGCGACCTGATTACCCGGGTCACCGGCGATATGGAATACGTCCGCCACACCTGCGCCCAGATTGTTTACACCTTCACCGACTCCATATCGGTGCTGCTGGCGGCTATCGTTTTCCTCTCCACCATGAGCGTGGGGCTGACCCTATGTATGCTGGCGGTGACGCCGGTAATTGCCTTTTTATCCTTCTTTTATGTCAGACGGATCAAGCCCATCTATTCTAATCTGCGGGAAAAGCTCTCCTCCCTCAACACGGCCGCCCAGGAAAACATCGCCGGCAACCGGGTGGTGCGGGCCTTTGCCAGAGAGGACTATGAGATTGAGAAGTTCGACCAGTGTAGCAGGGACTTCCGCAAGGCCAATCTGGTCGCGGCTTACAAGTGGCAGGCCTTTTCCCCGGTGATCGATCTGTTCTGTCAGATTCTATCGGTCATCATGATCCTGGCCGGGGGTATTTTCGTTATCAATGGCCAGCTGACCTACGGCGAGCTTACCGCCTTCTCGGGGCTTACCTGGGCTTTGGCCAACCCCATGCGCAACATGGGCAACATCTTAAACGATATCCAGCGTTTTTTCGCCTCGGCCGACAAGGTCATTGAGGTGTTTTACGCCAAACCCCTGATCGTCGACCGTTACGACTGTCTGGATAAGCCGGAGCGGATGGAGGGGAAAATCGAGTTCCAGGGCGTATCCTTCGCCTACGGCGACCGGCCGGTGCTGCGGGACCTCTCCTTTACCATCCAGCCCGGAGAGACGGTGGCTGTCATGGGTCCCACCGGTTCGGGCAAGACCACCTTGGTCAACCTCATCTGCCGGCTGTACGACACAACGGCCGGCCGGGTGCTGGTGGACGATGTGGACGTGCGCATGTGGAAGCTGACAAAGCTGCGGGGCTCCATCGGCCTTGCGGCCCAGGACGTTTTCCTCTTCTCGGACACCATCGACGGCAACATCGCCTACGGCAATCCGGATATGCCGGAGGAGGAGGTATACGCCTACGCGGCGGCCGCCGCCGCCGACCCCTTCATCCGCAGGATGGAGGAGGGGTACAACACCATTGTGGGCGAACGGGGCGTGGGACTTTCGGGCGGCCAGCGGCAGCGGATCGCCCTGGCCCGGGCTCTGGCCGTCCAGCCCCCCATTTTGGTGCTGGACGACACCACCTCGGCCGTGGATATGGAAACCGAGCGGTTTATTCAACAGCAGCTGCGGCAGCTTCCCTTCCCGTGTACCAAGCTGATCATCGCCCAGCGCATCTCCTCGGTGAAGGATGCTAGCCGCATCATGATTTTGCAGGACGGCCGGCTGGATATCGGCACCCACGCCGAGCTGGCGGCCAAGCCAGGCTATTATCGTGAAATCTGCGAATTGCAGCATGTGCCGGGCCTTCCGGCCTTAGACCCCGCGGACGTGGCGGCCTACGAACGCCAAAAGGCCGGCTGGAAGGCGGAGGACGCGCCCCAAAAGCCGCCCAAACGTCTGCGGCCCAAGCGGCGGCTGGACGCGGGGGATCATGCGGGGCACAGCGCGGGGAACAGGGAACCGGCCGCGGCCGGTGTGAAAGGGGGCGAGGCCTGATGGCGCGCAATAAATATGACGTTGACGAGTCTTTAGAGACCCCATTTGACTTTTCCCATCTCAAGCGGAGCCTGGTATATGTCAAGCGGTACAAGTGGAAGATGCTTTTCGCCATGCTGCTCTCCATCGCCGCCTCCATCGTGGCCCTCTTCGGCCCCAAGTTCATCCAGGCGGCCATCGACGTGGCTATGCCCAACAAGGATCTTGCCTTGCTGTTCCGGTACGCCGGGCTGCTCACCGGGTCGATTCTCATCAGCATCCTTTTGTCCACCGCCAGGGGCTTTATCATGGCCCGGGTAGGGCAGGATATCGTCTACGACATCCGGGACGACCTGTTTAAGCATTTGCAGGCCCTCCCCTTCTCCTACTACGACTCCCGGCCCCAGGGCAAGATTCTGGTACGGGTGGTGCAGTATGTCAACAAGGTGTCCGACATGCTGTCCAACGGTATTATCAACATCTTTATCGAGCTGTTAAATCTGGTGTTTATCGCCGTCTTCATGTTTCTGACCGACGCCAAGCTGGCGCTGGTCATTGTGGCCGGCCTGCCGGTGCTGGCGGCCATTATTTTCGCCATCAAACCGGCCCAGCGAAGAGCCTGGCAGCAGGTCAACAACAAAACCTCCAACCTGTCGGCCTACACCTGTGAAAACATCGAGGGGGTCAAGGTGACCGAGGGCTTCAACCGGCAGGCCGAAAACAGCAAAATCTACGACCGGCTCAACAAGCTGACCAACGTCTTCTGGATGAAGGCCATCTACGTCTCCAATCTGGTGGGGCTTTCGGTGGAAAACATCTCCCAGTGGGTGCTGGCCTTTATGTACATGGCGGGCATCGCCTGGTTTTATCCAGCGGCGTCGGTGGGCGTGATTCTGGCCATGGGGACCTACGCCTCCCGGTTTTGGCAGCCCATCACCACCCTGGCCATGCTCTACAACAACCTGGTCAACACGGTCTCCTATCTGGAGCGCATTTTCCAGACCATCGACGAGCCGGTTGAGATTCGGGACGCGGAAAACGCCTACCAGCTTCCTCCCATCGCCGGCCGGGTGGAGTTTTCCCACGTATCCTTCGAGTATGAGCCGGGCGTGCGGGTCTTAAACGACGTGAGCTTTACGGTGGAGCCGGGCCAGTCCATCGCCCTGGTCGGCCCCACGGGAGCGGGGAAATCCACCATTGTGAACCTGGTCAGCCGGTTCTACAACATCACCGAGGGACAGGTGCTCATCGACGGACACAGCGTCTCCCAGGTGACCTTAAAGTCCCTGCGCAGTCAAATGGGCATCATGCTCCAGGATTCCTTCATTTTTTCAGGCACCATCGCCGACAACATCCGGTACGGCCGGCTGGACGCGACCCAGGCCGAGCTGGAGGCGGCGGCCAAACGGGTGCAGGCCCATGACTTTATCGCGGGGATGGAGCGGGGGTATGACACCCAGGTAAACGAGCGGGGCGGACGGCTCTCCCAAGGGCAGAAGCAGCTTATCTCCTTTGCCCGCACCCTGGTGGCCGACCCGAAGATCCTGGTGCTGGACGAGGCCACTTCCTCCATCGACGCGCGCACCGAGCAGCTTTTGCAGCAGGGCATTCAGGAACTGCTCAAAGGGCGGACCAGCTTTATCATCGCCCACCGACTTTCCACCATCCAGAGCTGCGACCGGATCATGTTTATCGACGGCGGCCGGATTGTGGAGCAGGGAACCCATGAAGAGCTGATGGCCCAAAAGGGGCGGTATTACGAGCTGTGCACCGCCCAGGACAAGGAGCTTTCCATGGACGAGGCTTCCACTGTCGTGATCCAGTAATTTATACGGGGGACCTTTTTAAGATCCCCCGCAGAGCTTGTCGACAAAGTCGACAAGCTCTGGAAGGGGGGCCTGACCCCCTTCCGGCTACCCCAATCCCATGGTCATGGGATTTGTCGTTTCCAAAACTGACGCGCATGCCGTCGGTTTTGGCATTGGAAAGCCTGCGCGACCCTTTTTCGACAGGCTGTGCGGGGGACCTTTTTAAGGTCCCCCGCTTTTTCTTATTGCCTATAGGCTAAAGAAAACCCCTGGTTGAACCAGGGGTAAATAA
>JAAVYX010000097.1 GCA_022791355.1 Clostridiales bacterium
CCTCATCGACACCCCCGGCCATGTGGACTTTCACTATGAGGTTTCCCGTTCTCTGGCGGCCTGCGAGGGGGCGGTGCTGGTGGTGGACGCCTCTCAGGGTATCGAGGCCCAGACCCTGGCCAACACCTATTTGGCGGTGGACCACGGCCTGGAGCTGCTGCCGGTTATCAACAAAATCGACCTGCCCTCCGCCGACCCCGACCGGGTGGTGCAGGAGGTGGAGGATATCATCGGCATTCCGGCCGAGGACGCGCCCCGGGTGTCGGCCAAGAGTGGGGTGAACATCGAGCAGGTGCTGGAGCGCATCGTCACCGATATCCCCGCCCCCCAAGGGGACGCGAAAGCCCCCTTGAAGGCCCTGATTTTTGATTCCTACTACGATCCTTATAAGGGAGTCATCGTTTATTTCCGGGTGGTGGACGGCTCCATAAGGGCCGGCCAGACCATTCAGATGATGGCCACCGGCGCACGGTTCGACGTGGTGGAGGTGGGCCGGAAGAAGGCTACCGCCTTAGACCCCTGCGAGCTGCTGGAAGCCGGCGAGGTGGGGTATCTGGCCGCCTCTATCAAGACGGTGGGGGACGCGAGGGTGGGCGACACCATCACCCTGGCTGAAAATCCCGCGGCCGAACCCCTGGAGGGCTACCGGCAGGTCAACCCGGTGGTTTTCTGCGGCATCTATCCGGCCGACGGGGCCAAGTATCCCGACCTGCGGGAGGCTTTGGAACGGCTCCAGCTCAACGACGCCGCCCTGCTCTTCGAGCCCGAAACCTCAGGGGCCCTGGGCTTTGGCTTCCGCTGCGGCTTTTTGGGGCTTTTGCACATGGAGATCATCGAGGAGCGGCTGGAGCGGGAATTTAACCTGGATATCATCACCACCGCCCCCAGCGTGATTTATAAATTCAACATGAGCGACGGGTCCCGGCTGTCGGTGGACAACCCCACCAACTACCCCGACCCGGCGGCTATCGTTTCGGCCGAGGAGCCGGTGGCCGACGTACACGTCTATAGTCCCTCCGAGTTTGTTGGTACGATTATGGACCTCTGCCAGGAGCGGCGGGGCGTTTACAAGGATATGCAGTATATGGGCGACCGGGTGGATATCCACTATATCATGCCGGTCAACGAGATCGTGTACGACTTTTTCGACGCCTTAAAGTCCCGCACAAGGGGCTACGCCAGCTACGATTATGAGCTGAAGGGCTATCAGCAGTCCCGGCTGGTCAAGCTGGACGTGCTGCTCAACGGGGAGAGTGTGGACGCTCTGTCCTTCATTGTCCACGCCGACAACGCCTATCCCAGGGCCCGGCGCATCGCCGAAAAGCTTAAGGAATTTATCCCCCGGCAGATGTTCGAGATTCCCGTCCAGGTGGCCGTGGGGGGAAAGGTTATTGCCCGGGAAACGGTCAAGGCCATGCGCAAGGACGTGCTGGCCAAGTGCTACGGCGGCGATATCACTCGAAAGAAAAAGCTGCTGGAAAAGCAGAAGGAAGGCAAGAAAAAGATGCGGCAGCTGGGCAGCGTGGAGGTTCCCCAGGAGGCCTTTATGGCTGTGCTCAAGTTGGACGAGTAAAAGAAAGGGGCCGATACCGGGCGGCTTTGCCGTTCGGATATCGGCCCTTTGAGCGGTTGAACGTTTGGATAGAACCGGAGGCAGGCAGATGGGTTTCGCGGCATCGTCGCCGGCGATGGAAAAGTGGAAGGCGATGCTGCCCATAACCATTCGGAACTCTCCTTCTGTCCGCCACTGCAGGTCCAGGTGAAGAAGGCTAAGCTCCTGGAAGCATATACTGTGCGCCTCGGGCGCCGCATACCCATCTATAATCGCCCCTGATGTTCTAGGCACCAGCTACCATTCGCCGTTTTGCAGTTTATATAAGATCGGCTGATAACCGTTTGAAGAGGAACACCACCGAGACTGGTCTGTGGTATTGACAAAGGAAACCTTTATGTTGGAAACGCCCGGTGCATAGACTCGCTGTTCGGGAATTACTGCCACCACGCCGTCCGGATGTTCTTCCACCTTGTCTTGATGGGCTAAAGCGTCTTGTATCATTTGGTTTTGCAGCGCGTCGTCGTACAGACGGATTTGTTTGCTGATTGTACTTGTCCCTATGGGGATTCCGATACGGTATAGGCCGGGCGTGATGCATTCCGGGGCGAAGAAATCCAGCTCCCATACGATGGTTTCCGCTCCCCCGGGGGGGGGCAGGATAAGGGGCGTCCGGCCGGCGCAGTGGCCGGGACTGTCGAAGGGAACGGTCTGCCAGCTTCCGTCCGCGTTCTCTTTTTCCAATGTTAAGCTAAAGTCATACCGATACGCTTTTTCGCCCGTTTTGTAAAGCGCAAAGGAAAATGTTCCCTCTCCGATGGGAAAGACGGGAGCGACTGCCTCAGGGCCGCCGCAGGTGATAAAGGCCGCCGTATCCTCCGCGTCTTGGTAAAAGACGCGGGGCGGATCGGAGCCGGCCGGCGGCTGGTCGGCCGCCGGATTGGTTTTCAGCTGCGCGGCCGACGGCGCGGCCTCCTCCTGGGCGGCGGCCGCGGCGGTTTCCATGGCGGCCTTGCCGGCCGCTTCCTCTGCGGGGTCGGCTTGAGAGGCTTGGGCTGAGGTCGTTTCATAGGACGATGCATCGACCATGGCGCTGTCCTGCGCCTGATTTTGCGCCGGTTGGCACCCGGACAAGAGCAGAGCCGCTATACAGAGCAGATACGTCCAAACGTTTTTTTCATATCGCTTACCTTCTTTCATAAACAAGTAGGTTTGAAGGGAGCGCGTATGGCACAGGCGGAAAAATTTATGGGGCCTCGTCTATCAGGGAAAAGTGGAAAATAAAGGCGGGCGGATATAGCTCTCCGGGTATTCCCTCCAGCACCCGATACTCTCCCGCCGTCAGCTGGTTCTGGGGCAGGACGCCAAGATCAAATTCCTTTGCGGCGCTGCCGTGGGGTCGGATAAGGGCGGCGATTGCGGGAATACACGCCTTGCCGGCAGGTTTCACCCGCGCCCATTGACCGTTCGGCTGCTTTTTCTCCAGCGCAAAGTCCGCCCGGTCGGGACTGAAGCCATAGCCCGCGTCGCTGTCGTTGACATAGGAGGCCCGGATAAGCCGCGTGCCTACCGGATAGCGCCGCTGTTCGGGAATGACCGCCACCCGGCCGTTTTCCTGTTCCAAAATCTGGTCCCCATACGCCGCGGCCGCGTCGATTTTGGGACCCAAATTTTCGCTTTCCCGCAGGGTGAAGGTGCAGCTGAGCCCCAGGTCATCTCCGCCGATGAAGATTCGGTAGAGGCCCGGTCGCGCCGGCTCGGCAAGGTCGGTTAGACTGTAAGTCCTGCCTTTTCCTGAGCCCGGCCGCAGATAGCAGACCTGGCTGGGAACGGCCGCGTCCGGGCGGAAGGCCAGGGACTCCCAGCCGGCCTCGGTCTGTCTTTCCAGCCGGTAGCTGGGCGTATAGAGCAGCCCCTTGCCGCCCTTGTTTGTCAAATAGATCATCACCTTAGAATCATCGGCCGATAAGGAATCCCACTCGGGGCGGACCTCGATATGAGCGGCGGTTTCTCCCTTTTCATAAAAAAGGAGGCTGTCCCAATCTGGCTCCTCGTCTTCGGGAATATCGCAGACAATGCCGGCGGCTCCCGGAACGTCGGTCAACGCGTGGGAAGCGGGGGATTGGGCGGCCGGATGGGAAGCCGGTCCGGCTTTTGACGCGGAGGGCTCGGACGGGTCTTCCATACCGGATGCGGGTAATACAGAAGATGTTGGAGAGGCCGGCTCGGGCCGCTGCGCGGCCGTGTCTTCCAAGGCGCAGCCGGAGGCCAAAAGAAGGGCGGCCGCAAGGGCGCAGCCGGCCCAGACTCTTAGGCAGGTTTTGATAAAGGCTCCCCATGTCTTGCCGTTCCGGCCCTTCGGCCTGGAAAGCGGCGAACCGTTGCGGACGAGTGGATAGGATGGGGCATGCGAAAGTTTATATCTTTTCATAAAATGCGCTCCATTGGTTATTATAGTGTCTTTTTTGTATCTAAATGTTGCGGTATATTTTTGAGCCGCCGGTTTGTACGCCGGGCGGCGTGGATAGGCTTTAAAGGAGCTGATGGTTTTGCAGAATATCGGCCTTTACGTTCACGTACCCTTCTGCGCCTCCAAGTGCGCCTACTGCGATTTTTATTCCTTCGCCGGCTCGCCGGCCTTAATGGACGCCTATACCGACGCTCTGCTCCGCGAGCTGGACGCTTGGGGAGCGGCAGGGGAGCTGCGGGCCGACACGGTCTATTTTGGCGGGGGGACTCCTTCCTTACTGGGGGGAGAGCGTCTGGCCCGTATTTTAGAGCGGGCGGCCGTCCGTTTTTCCCTGTCCGCCGATGCGGAGGTGACCTTGGAGGCCAATCCGGCCGACGATTTGCGTCTGACGCTGGAAACAGTCTGCCGTGCCGGGGTCAACCGGCTTTCTCTGGGGGTGCAGAGCGGCGCGGCGGCCGAGCTTACGGCTCTGGGACGTCGGCACAGTCTGGACGACGTGGCCCGCACCGTCGAAGACGCGGCCCGGGCGGGTATACGGAATCTGTCTATGGATTTGATGCTGGCCCTGCCGAGGCAGACGATGGAAAGTTTGGGGCAATCCATAAAATTTCTGGCCGGTTTTGCGCCCGAACATATCTCGGCCTACCTGCTGAAAATCGAGGAGGGCACCCCCTTTTTCGACCGGCGGGAGGGTCTTTGCCTGCCCGACGAGGACCAGGCGGCCGATATGTATTTGGCGGCTGTGAAGGAGTTGGAAGGGCTAGGCTGGCGGCAGTATGAAATCTCCAACTTTGCCCTGCCGGGCCGGGAAAGCCGGCACAATTTGAAGTATTGGAACGCCGAGCCCTATTTGGGGCTGGGGCCGGCAGCCCATTCCTTTTTACAGGGGATACGGTTTTACTATCCCCGGGATGTTAGGGCCTATCTGGCCGGCGGACCCGACCGGGACGGGGCGCTGAAACAGCTGGGAATGGATGGGACAGGCAGTCCGTCGCCGCCCCTGCTGGAGGGAGAGGGAGGCGGGCCGGCCGAGTACGCCATGCTCCGTTTCCGGCTGGCGGCGGGGCTGGATTTCGGGGCCTTTGCCGCGCGGTACGGCCGGCCGCCTCATCCCGGACTTGTCCGGCGGGCGGAAAGGTATCTGGAGGCTGGGTATATGCGGCGGACCCCAGAGGGTCTGGCTCTGACCCCAACCGGTTTTTTGCTCTCCAACCCGATTTTGGCCGATGTGCTGGAGGAGGTTTAAAACCTTCGTCCCGCGCAAAGGAATAGCCGCCCGGAAATGGGAGACTATTTTGCTATAGGCGGATGCTTGCCCTTCGGCCGGGCAAAACCGAACAATCGGTATGGAATCCTACCTTCATTCGCCGTCGCTTGCCTGCTCGGATTGCCTGACGATAATCCTTTGTACGAGGGCGATCTGGTCCGCTTTCAAGGTTACCTGGCGGCCGTTATAGCGGGCGTAGCCCTCGGTCAAATGAAGGCCGTATCCTGTGCCGAACTCTGTATCGACTTGATACTCGGGCAGACATTTACAGGGCTCCTCGCTGTAGTTCAGATATCGCAAAAGGTCGGTTAAGGCTACCGAATCCTCCCCCCAGAAGCAGGCCGTCCACGGTTCTTCTCCCGCCTGCGTTTCACGGGATATCGTGGTTATGGTATTGCCGCAATACCCGATTGGCTCGTGCGCCACTATGTTATCGGGGGCATCGGGCTGGGAAGCGGATAGGACAGAGCTTGCGGCAGCCGGAGCGTTGGCCGCGGCGGCGCTGTCAGGGTCTGGCCGTCCGGTATCGGAAGACGGTGTGCAGGCGGAAAGTCCTAGGATGAGTATGACGGCTAAATATAGCATACTGCGTTTCATATGACAACCTCCATCATCATTTCTGTATCATAGGTGTCGGAAAGTATGGAATTTGTTGCAGGATGGAGGACGGTTTTTGCGCGAACAGCGGCCGGTTTTTATACCGGCCGCTGTTTTGCTGTCTTGATACGACTGCGCCGCTGCATTTTGCCCGCTAAGGCCTGACTTTTTAAAACAATTTTATATTTTGATCTCCATCCGCTAGGTTCAGCACGATTTTCCCCTTCTTCTCCGCCGTTTCTTTGCACTGCGCAGCGCCGCCCCAAGTGTGCGAAATTTTTTTGCCTATATAACCCGTATTCGGGTAATTTGTTTGTGTTTTGCCCTTATGATAGTATTAACCTGTGTATAGGTAATGCTATGATGAGGGTGTTGAAGTTGAAGCCTATTAAGAAGCAAGTGAGCGTTACGCTGGATATCGCTTTAGTTGAAAGCATAAAAATATTGGCCGAAAGCTGCGACCGTTCTTTCTCCCAATACATAAATCTTGTTTTAAGGGATCACCTAGCTCAAAAAGCTACAGAAGCAAAAGAGGTAGAAAGTGAATGAGCTTCGCGATACCAGACGGCGAGGCATATATGCACAATCGCCGCCCGGAAAAGGTCCGGAAAAAAGGAAGCGGCGGATTAGATTCCTTAGCTTTCTGCCGCTTCTTCTTGTCGAAAAACGTGCTGCTAGGCCATGCCTTAAATGGAAAATGGGTTATGCGGCGCTACGCGCCACACCGGGGAACCCCCGGCGAGGGTTCCCCGGACCGAAACCTTCCCCCGGAAGGTTTCGGTCTCCCCTCCTGCGCCTTACGTTTCCAAAGCGTTTCGCGTCCTGCGGGACGCGACGGGGGGCTTTGCCCCTCGACCCCACCGCCTTTAAAAAGGCGGGCGAAAATTTTTTATATTCTGTTTTACGACAAAGCGACAGCACAAAGCACCAGCGGCCGGTCTCAAAAGACCGGCCGCTGGTGCTTTTCTTATTCTGTTTGGCCCGCCGCGGCTACGACCTTTTGGGACACCATGGGCGGGGCTTCCTCGTACCGTTCAAAGGTTAGGGTAAAGGAGGCGCGGCCCTGGGTGATGGAGCGCATGGCGGTGGAGAAATCGCTCATTTCGGCCATGGGCACCTCGGCCTGGATTTCCTGCATCCGGTCCTCGGCCGGGTTCATGCCCAGCACCCGGCCCCGGCGTTTATTGATATCGCCGATAACGTCGCCCATATTATCGTCGGGAATGAGGACTTTTAAGGCGCCGATGGGCTCCAGCAGGACGGGAGAAGCGTCGGGTATGCCGGCCTTGTAGGCGAGGGAGGCGGCCGTTTTAAAGGACATTTCGGAGGAATCCACCGGGTGGTAGGAGCCGTCCACTAAAGTGGCCTTGAGCCCTACCATGGGATAGCCGGCCAGCACGCCTTTCTGCACGCTCTCCCGCAGGCCCTTTTCCACGGCCGGGAAGAAGTTTTTGGGCACCGCGCCGCCAAAGACCTTTTCCTCAAAGACCAGCTCGTCGCCCTCGCAGGGCTCGAACTCAATCCACACGTCGCCGAACTGGCCATGGCCGCCCGACTGCTTTTTATGCCGCCCCTGTACCTTTACCTTTTTACGGATGGTCTCCCTATAGGCCACCTTGGGCGTTTGAAGGTTTACGGCTACGCCGAATTTGTTTTTCAGCTTGGAGACGGCCACGTCCAGATGCTGCTCGCCCAGACCCGAAAGGATTTGCTCGTGGGTTTCGTGGTTGGCCTCAAATTTTAAGGTGGGGTCCTCCTCCATTAGGCGGAAGAAGCCGGCGGCCATCTTTTCGTCGTCGGCCTTGTTGCTGGGCCGCACGGCCATGGAGAGGCAGGGGGATGGGAAGGCGGGGGGGGCCAGCTTATAGACCGCGCCGGGGGCGCAGATGGTGTCCCCTGTGAGCAGGTCGCCCACCTTGGCCACCGCGCCGACGTCGCCCGCGCCGATATAATCCGCGTCCTCCTGCTTGCCGCCGCAGACCCACATGACCTTGCCGATGCGCAGCTCCCCGCCGGTGCGGGCGTTGACCGCCTTGACGTCTCCCTTTAACTTGCCCGAGGCCACCTTAAAGTAGGACAGCTTGCCCACAAAGGGGTCGGCGATGGTCTTGAAAACCAGGGCGGCCAGGGGACCGTCGATATCGCAGGGCAGCTCGGCCGGCTCTCCGTCCTTTTCGCACAGGGCGGGACGCGCGTCGGCCGCGGGGGCGATCTTGGCCAGGATATCCAGCATCAGGCCCACAGCCGCGCCGGTTTGGTTTACGCCGGCGAATACGGGACAGATATCCCCCGCCGCCATGCCCTCGGCCAGGCCGGTCAGGATTTCCTCCTCGGTGAAGCTTTCGCCTTCAAAGTATTTTTCCATTAGGGCCTCGTCGGCCGCCGCAACGGCTTCCAGCATGACCGACCGCAGGTTTTCCACGTTTTCGTCGGCCGGGACCGGCACCTCCTTGCCCTTTAAACCGTCGTATGTATAGGCCTTATTGGCCACCAGGTCCACATAACAGGCAACCTGCTCCCCCTCCATAGAAGGGACCACTACCGGGCAGGCTGCCGCGCCGTACTTGCCGGTGATACTGGAGAGCACCTTGCGAAAGTTGGCGTGGGAGGAATCCAGCTTGCCCACGAAAAAGGCGCAGCCCTTGCCCAGCTTTTTGGCCTCGGCGTAGCCCAATTCGGCGCCCACCGTAACCCCCGATTTACCCGACAGGACGATCAGGGCCGAATCGGCGGCGGCCAGCGCCTCGCGCACGCCCCCGGCAAAATCGAAAAGGCCGGGCGCGTCGATCAGGTTCAGCTTGTAATCCTTATATGGCAGGGGGGTGATGGCGGCGGAAATGGAAGCGCCCCGCTTTTTCTCCTCCGGGTCAAAGTCGGTGACACAGCCGCCCTCGGCCGTCTTGCCCACCCGGTCGAGAACCCCGGCCGCGGCCAGAAGCGCGTCGGTCAGGGTGGTTTTGCCCGAACCGCCATGGCCCAACAGGGCAATATTTTTTGTGTGGGAAGCAGAAACCTGTTTCAATGTGATACACCCTTTCTTTTCTTTGCTCGCGAATTTGATGCCAAAGCTTTTGCATCGGTCTGCCGTGATACACAAAGCTGTTGCTAAAGTTCGTAAATATTATACAAAACCAAATAAAAATGCATCAGATTTTCCGCGTTATTGTAGGTATTGTAGCATACATTGTTGTGAAATTCAATCGATATTTTCGTATATATACAGATAAAAATTATGCAGAATCCACCCGGCGTGTTTTTCAGAGGAATACAGCTGAAAAGAAGCGGCAGGTTCGGGCGGGCACGGCGGCGCCTTCGGGTTCAAAAAAATCTTGACAAGCGGGGGCCTGCGGCCCTATTATTTTAGTGGTGAAAAGCGGGGAAACGCACCTTTCAATAAAAGCGCTTTTTAATTATGTGTAAGCGGGGGCGGCGCATACAGTTCGCCCGGCGTCCCGGTCGCCCGTAAGCTTCTCTTCAGCCGGCGGGCCTTGGATTTGATTTTTTTATAAAGGAGTCTTGTATAATGAGTTTCAAGAACGCGTACCTGCAACAGGTCTATGACAAGGTCTGCGCCCGCAATGCGGGCGAGCCCGAATTCCAGCAGGCGGTCCGGGAGGTTCTGGAGTCCCTGGAGCTGGTGGTGGAGAAGAATCCCGCCATCGTCGACACCGGCGTGATCGACCGGATCGTCGAGCCTGAGCGTATGATTCAGTTCCGGGTTTCCTGGGTGGACGACGCGGGTAAGGTGCAGGTCAACCGGGGCTTCCGCTGTCAGTTTAACTCGGCCATCGGCCCCTACAAGGGCGGCCTGCGGCTGCATCCCTCGGTGACCGCTTCGGTCATCAAGTTCTTGGGCTTCGAGCAGATTTTCAAGAATAGCCTGACCGGCCTGCCCATCGGCGGCGGCAAGGGCGGCTCCGATTTTGACCCCAAGGGCAAGTCCGACGGGGAGATCATGCGGTTCTGCCAGAGCTTCATGACCGAGCTTTCCAAG
>JAAVYX010000271.1 GCA_022791355.1 Clostridiales bacterium
GTCCAGAGGGAAACCCAGTCGAAAGGGTTTCCCTTTGGCGCGTCTTTTGCCTTCTTTTCTTCGCGTGAAGAAAAGGACGTCGCGCCTCGCGAGAGGTATTGGAGAAATACAAAAAGTATATCTGGCGCGAAACCTCTATCTAATCTAAATAAGAAAAAGCTGATCTGCCGCGAAACCTCCTGCTAAACTAATAAAAAGGGCAAATACCTACCGGCTGCCGGTTGACTTCCCCCGCATCGGAATATATAATAAATCTTAATATATCGTAGTGAAAAAGGACTTTGTGCGGAAAGATACAAAAAGGAGTCGATGAGTAAAATGGCAAGATTTTTTGACGAGCCCTCCCATACTTTTAACGAATACCTGCTGGTACCGGGTTATTCCTCCAAGGAATGCGTGCCTGTCAATGTGAGTCTGCGCACGCCGGTGGTCAAGTTTAAAAAAGGGGAGGAGCCCGCTCTTTCCATGAATATCCCCTTGGTTTCGGCCATCATGCAGTCGGTTTCCAACGACACCATGGCCGTGGCCCTGGCCAAGGAGGGCGGCATTTCCTTTATCTACGGCTCCCAGTCCATCGAGAACGAGGCCGCTATGGTGGCCCGCGCCAAGAACTACAAGGCCGGTTTTGTCACCAGCGACTCCAACATCAAGCCCGACCAGACCCTGGCCGACATTCTGGCCATCAAGGAGCGGACCGGTCACTCCACCATGGCCGTCACCGACGACGGTACGGCGAACGGCAAGCTGCTGGGCATCGTCACCAGCCGGGATTACCGGGTCAGCCGTATGCCCACCGACGTGAAGGTGGAAAGCTTCATGACCCCCTTCGACAAGCTGATCTACGCCGAGGAGGGCGTGACCCTCAAAACGGCCAACGACATTATCTGGGATAACAAGCTCAACGCCCTGCCCATCATCGATAAGAAGCAGCATCTCCTTTATATGGTCTTCCGCAAGGACTACGATTCCCATAAGGAGAACCCCGGCGAGCTGCTGGACGCCTCCAAGCGTTACGTAGTAGGGGCCGGCATCAACACCCGCGACTACGCCGAACGGGTGCCCGCGCTGGTGGAGGCCGGGGCGGACGTGCTGTGCATCGACTCCTCCGAGGGCTTCACTGAGTGGCAGAAGCTGACCATCGACTTTATCCGCGAAAAGTACGGCGATACGGTCAAGGTGGGGGCCGGCAACGTGGTGGACCGGGAGGGTTTCCTCTATCTGGCCGAAAGCGGGGCCGACTTTGTAAAGGTGGGCATCGGCGGCGGCTCGATTTGCATCACCCGGGAGCAGAAGGGTATTGGACGTGGACAGGCTACCGCCCTCATCGAGGTGGCCAAGGCCCGGGACGAGTACTTTGAGCGCACCGGCATTTACGTCCCCGTCTGCTCGGACGGCGGCATTGTCCACGACTATCACATGACCCTGGCCCTGGCCATGGGGGCCGACTTTATCATGCTGGGCCGGTATTTCGCCCGGTTCGACGAGAGTCCCACCAACAAGCTGACGGTGGGGGGCAACTACGTAAAGGAGTACTGGGGCGAAGGCTCTAACCGGGCCCGCAACTGGCAGCGGTATGACATGGGCGGGGCCCAGAAGCTTTCTTTTGAGGAGGGGGTGGACTCCTATGTGCCCTATGCCGGCAGCCTCAAGGACAATGTGACCCAGACCTTGAACAAGGTCAAGTCCACCATGTGCAACTGCGGCGCTTTGAACATCCCCGAGCTACAGAAGAACGCCAAGATCACCCTGGTTTCCTCCACCTCCATCATCGAGGGCGGCGCCCACGACGTTATCCTCAAGGAGAGCGGCGGCGCGGCCGTCAAGTAAATACGCACAGGCTAAGGCCGTATGCGAAAAAATCGCATACGGCCTTTTTGCGTCTGCGGGCCGGAACGCGTTGTTTCGGCTTGATTGGTTAATCTGGGCGGTATGCTTATGGATTTGTTGATTTTCGTCGAAAATATGGCGATTTGCAGCAATTTGTTTTTTGTACAAATTAGATTTACTTTTATGTTTATATACGCTACAATAAATACATATAAATTTTTCGTTTCTAAAGAAAGAAGGCATGAAATATGAAAAAAAGAACACTTCGCAAAATCGTGAATTTCGTCTTATGCGCCGTTTTGTGTATGGGTTTGACGTCGACGGTAGGGGCCGTCAAGCCGCCGATGGAGGAATGGACCAACGACAACGCCATAGTGGTTGACGTGAAGGAGGAATATGTGGAGGAGGTGCTGGCCGACCCTAAGGAGGCCTTTGCCGAACTGAACCCAACGGGGGCTTATGTATACTCCTTGCGTAAATGGGGTGCAGAAGAGATGGAGTTATTGCTGGTCCTGCCGGAAAGCGGGGAACAGGCGCAGCAAGAGTCGATGGAGGCCCTGGCGGCCGATCCGCGGGTATCTTCTGCCAGAAAGTGTACTGGTGTGCCCTTTGAAACTGTGAACACTCTCCAACTGACTGCTGACTCCGATACGATTCATGTAGGAGAAACGATTACGATTAAGCCTACAGGAGAATTAGAAATATATTTACGGGAATATTCGCCTTATGACTTGTATATTATACCGACAGATTTTGATCCGGAAAAGGTATATACAGCGAAAGACTTTCCCTCGTTGCCTGTTGAGGGGATAATTGCTAATAATCCCTATTACTTACATTTGGAATTGTCTGCAAATGATTCGAATTATTTTCATTGTATGGATGTTATAAATACCGTGGCGATATCGGGCGAAATCTATGGCGTTTGGTCTGCACGTGCACCAGCCGGCAGACGAACGGCGGAGTTCTGTATGG
This sequence comes from Clostridiales bacterium, assembly GCA_022791355.1. Lineage (GTDB taxonomy): Bacteria > Bacillota > Clostridia > Oscillospirales > Acutalibacteraceae > Howiella. Next base: position 2,803 of record JAAVYX010000271.1, read on the forward strand.
CATCCGATCCTTCTGTAGCGCAATTTACCAATGTTAGGGAAGAAAGCTATGCTGATGATGAATTAGTTGGAATTGCGAACGAAAATGATGAATATGTGTTGAAAGGATTAGCGCCTGGCAAGGTGACGGTGACCTATTATAACCATGCCCTTGATGGTAAGAGATATACAGCTCAGATGGATATCATGGTTTTGGATAATGAACCGCAGTCTTCTGAGGTGTCCAATACGCCGCAGAGCGATTCGCGTGAAAGCGGCTATTCCCAATCCAACAATCCGAAAACGGGAGACGCGTCTCCGACAGCCGCTGCTGGCCTATTCGTACTGGCCGGAGGGAGCGGTTTGTGGATAGTGCTGCGCAGAAAACGAATTTAAGAGGCTTGTCTTATTATGTCGAAATATAGGATGTTTTATGATAATATGTTTTATTTTGTAGACAAATTTAACTTTACACATATATTCATATAAGCTATAATAAATATACATAAATTTTCCTGTTGCAAATACGAGATTTGAGGAGAGTGCAAAAAATGAAAAAGTGCATACTTCGCAGCCTGGGAGCCATTATCTTAAGCGCCGCCTTATGCATGAGCACGGGCATGACGGCGGCGGCGGAAACGGTCGAGCCGCCGATAGAGGAATGGACCAACGACAACGCCATAGTAGTTGACGTGAAGGAGGAATATGTGGAGGAGGTGCTGGCCGACCCTAAAGGGGCCTTTGCCGAACTGAACCCAACGGGGGCTTATGTATACTCCTTGCGTAAGTGGGGTGCAGAAGAGATGGAGTTATTGCTGGTCCTGCCGGAAAGCGGGGAACAGGCGCAGCAAGAGTCGATGGAGGCCCTGGCGGATGATATTCGGGTTTCGGATGTCCGCAAGTGTATCGAAGCGCCCTTTGAAGATGTGAATACGCTCCAGCTGACTGCCGAATCAAACACCATTCATGTGGGGGAAAAAGTTGTGATAAGGCCTACAGGGAAACTGAAAATATATTCTCCGGAATATACCCCCAGTGATTTGTATATTATACCGACGGATTTTGATAAAAAAGATTTTACGTTAAAAGATTTTCCCTCGCTACCTGTAAAGGATATACTGGATATGTATCCCCATTACTTGCATTTGACCTTGGCGACAAACGATCCGGGTTATTTTTACTATATGGATGTTGTGAATAACTTGGCGTCTTCGCCGGACATTTTTGGCGTCTGGTTCCAAGCGCCGCCGGCCGGCAGACGAACAGCGGAATTCTGCATGGTATCCGAGCCTTCTATAGCACAGTTTACCAATGTTAGGGAAGAAAGCTATGCTGATAATGAATTGGTTGGAATTGTAAACGAAAATAAAGAATATGTACTGGAAGGATTAGCGCCTGGTAAAGTGACGGTGACCTATTATAACCATGCATTTGATGGTAACAGGTATACCGCTCAGATGGATATCACGGTGTTACCTAATAACGATTTGACAAGCGATACACGATCTGAAAGTAACACTTTAGACAATACGTCTACGTCGAATGCAAACGGCAACGATTCATCAAAAGTTTCTGCCGTATCAAACCGGACGGAATCCAACAATCCCAAAACGGGAGATGCGTATCCCGTGGCCTTTGTTGGCCTGTTTGTGCTGGCTGGAATAGGCGTACTCCGTGCGATTATTTGCAGAAAACGTATTCGCTCTATTTTTTAAATCCATACGGAGGGATGCAGAATGAAAAGTCAGACTATGGAAAAGAGAAAGATGCGCAAAACCAATATGAATTGGCAATGGATTCTTCGATTTATGATTGCATGTGTGTTGACTATTACTGTCGTTTTTCCGAAATTGGCAGTAGCGGCTTTGGAAGAGAGCGTAGATTATGTTGATCCGTATGCTGCTTTACCTAGTAAGGTTGATATGGCACCTAGCTTTCCTCCGGTTGGTGACCAGGGGAATCAAGGCAGCTGTACAGCATGGGCTGTAGTGTATGCTTTAAAAACCCATCAGGAACAAGAGCGGCATAATAACTGGGATATAACGGTTCCCGAGCATCAGTTTAGTCCTGCATATGTGTTTAATCAATTAACACCTGGAGGACGTCCGATAGCCATTGATTATGCTATGGGTTTAATAGTGGAACAAGGAGTTTGTACGCTTAAATCTTTTCCTTATAATCCAAACGATTATACTACGCAGCCCAACGATGATCAGAGAGCCGAGGCTGCCCAGTATAAGGCTGGCAGTTGCAGAACAATTGAGGGAATTGACAAAATCAAAGCATATTTAGCTAGTGGCGATGGTGTTGTTATTAGTGTTTATGTCTATCCTGACTTTCAAACACTAAGCCCATCTAACCCGATTTATGATACAAAAGCAGGAAAAACTGATAATAATTATCCCAATGGGCATGCTATTTGCCTTATTGGCTATGACGACAGCATGCAGGCTTTCAAATTCATTAACTCCCATGGCACGGATTACGGTATTGATGGTTATGGCTGGATTTCGTATAAGTTCGTAAATGATCAAACAGTTAACACAATTGGCGCAGGCCTGGGATATATTATGACCGATGTCCCGTTGTATACGATTACCTATTCTGCTAACAGCGGCAGTTTCGCACCAGGTAAACAAGAAGGGGATGGCGGCCAGATTATCTCGCTTTCAACCCAAAAGCCCACTCGATTCGGTTATAACTTTTTGGGCTGGTCAACCGACCGTACAGCGGAACGCCCGATGTACAAAGCGGGAAGTCAGGTGCGGCTTACCGAGAATCTTACGCTCTACGCTGTATGGGAAGAGGCCCGGCCGCTAGGGCTGGATGAGGAAATCTATTGGAGAGTAGAGCCACGGGAGGAGTTATACTATCAATTTACTCCTGCGAGTACCGGTCTGTATCAATTTTCGGTCTCATGTTCAGACGATCCTTTCGAGCCGAAGTGTGGTTGGTTTCACACAGACGGGGGGTGGCAAAGCAACGTCAGCACGATCAAGGACGGTTCAAGCCTCATTGGCGGCGCTTGGCTTGAGGCTGGGAAAAAATATTATCTGCCAATCAGCTTTCCAAGCGCCTCGAAAACAACTTCGTTTGATTTTACAATAACCGAGGCGGCCATAACCGATTTGTTTATCCCGGGAACCTACAAAATCGGTTATTTTGTCACCGACGGTTATTGTCTGGACGCGGTAGGCTACGGCCTGGAAAACGGAACCGAAGTTCAGCTGTTCAGCTACAACAACCAGTCCAACCAAAATTGGGATATACAAAGGACAGAGGACGGCTATTATACCGTTTCCCCCGTATACAACCCGGCTCAATGTCTGACCTTTGTGCAGAACGCTCCCTTATTGCTCAACGCCAGAGACGGCTCGAATTCGCAGAAATGGATCATCCAAACCTATAGGGACTACTGCAAGCTGATTCCCAAAAGCGATACGGCCAGCATAGCGGCGCCTACTACTCTGCCGACTCCTCCTATCGAAGACTGTGTCCGCTCAACAGACGACTATGACAATCCCCTTTACAGAGGCGGATTCTTATGGCGCATCGAATCGGTGAATAACCCGCCGGATACGGAGGTGGAGCTGGCCCCCGGGACCTATCGGATCAAGAACCTCAACAGCTCCATGTATCTGCACGGCTGGTATAACGCCGCCGGCGGCAGCGCGGGGCTGTATCAAGACGTCGCGGCGGACGGCGAAAACCAGACCTGGATCGTCCGCGACGCGGGAGAGGGCTACCGGTATTTATCGCCCGCTTGTAACCCGGATTTGTACGTCACCTTTCTAGCCTACGTGGGCCGCTGCTCCCTGACGCCGCGTTCGGGGGCGGACAGTCAAAAATGGAAGGTGCTGGAGGGCCCGGACGGATACAGCCGGTTTGCGTTAAAGTCGGCTCCCGGGCATGTGATGGTGGTGCAGTACGCGTCAACCATACGATATGAGAGCATTATTACTTACGGAGACAACGGTTCCAGCAACGGGAAGTGGATTGTCACGCCGGTCGCTCCTCAAAGAACGGTTGCGGAGGGCGTATACGAAATCCAAAACGTCAACAGTGGCCTTTACTTTGACGCCTGTAACTTTGGAACCAGCGACGGCACCCGTATCCTGCAATGGAGCCGTAACGACGGCGCGAATCAGCGGTTTCGCGTAAAGTATGCCGCAAACGGGTTTTACACCCTGTCGCCGGTTTACGCGCCGGACATGTACCTTGCGGCCTTTGCCGACGGCACGGTCAAGCTGACCACAAACGGCGTTTCCGATTTATCGCTGTGGAGAATCCTACGAAACCCGGACGGCAGCTGCAGGTTCTCGCCTAAATCTGATTTGGATAAGGCCGCCGTGGTGCAGTACGCTTCCACCGAGGTGGGGGCGGAGCTCATCCTGTACGACGATAACGGCTCCACCAACGGCTGGTGGAAATTAAACCCTGTCCTGTCTACAACCGAAATGCCGACCCTACAGGATACCATGTACAGTATACAGAATCAGCGGTCGGGTTTAAGCGTCTGTTACGATTTAGCGGACGCGGACAAAACCCTAAATCAGGGACGCGGCGACTTTGCCTACTGGGGTTCCTTGGCGGGAGACGGCTATTATACCTTCCAGCAGTATAAGTATGGAAATTACATATCGGTAGACAGAGACGGCCGGACCGTTATCACGGATTGTCTGTCAGATGAGGATACCAGGCTCTGGAAGGTCATGGACGACGGCCGGATTTACTCTAAAAAGTATCCGAATAAGGTTCTGGCCGTTGAGAACGATTCTATGGAACGGGGCGCAAGGCTGATTTTGGCCGACGCCGGGACCGCGAACAGTGAGCAATGGTCCTTTGTTTTGGCGTAAGCTTTCTCCTTAGGCCGGCGCGCCGCGCGTTAAGCAAAACACAGCATTGTGAAGCGGAGAGGGAACCTGTAAAAAGGTTCTGTAAAAATGAAAGAGGCTGCGTGCTCCCTAAATGAGCTTGCAGCCTCTTGTTGCGCCGGTCAGGACACGCGGAAAAGGTTATTTAAATCGCCGCTGTGCATTGCAATCAAAAAAACGAGGCCTGAGACGGCCCCGATAAATGCCAAAAAATCTTGCAAAAAAGGCTTGACTATTGAAAAAAAGCCGCGTATACTTAAATAATGCCTAATCATGGGGGTCTCTGCGCCTTCTTGCCCTTTTTGATTTGTTCAAATTATAACCTATCCCCCAAAAAAATGCAAGAGAGTTTATACGGTTTGCGTAAATTTTTGTGGGAAGCTTTTGCGTTTTGCTTGCTTGTATCCCGGTTTGGCTTTTCAGTCAATCCTTTGCAAGTCGTCCCTTTCGAGAAGCGGTCAGAGGCGCTTTGCGCCGCGGTCGCCGGGTAGAGGCGCATTGCGCCGGGATATCAAAACGGCCAAGGCCGTTGCACGGACGCCCCGAACGAAGATCTATTAAATTTGTCTTATTGGGCGACAGCTTGCAGCCCTTTTAAATAGACGAAGGAGTGATTAGCCTATGGAGCCTACGGTCAAGGTAAAACCTGTCCATCTCGGCAAAAACGTCCGCATGAGCTTTTCGAAGATCAACGAAGTGCTGGACATGCCCAACCTCATCGAGGTGCAGAAGGACTCCTACAAATGGTTTCTCGAGGAGGGTCTAAAGGAGGTTTTCGAGGACGTTTCCTCGATTACCGACTACACCGGCAACCTGGTGCTGGGGTTCATCAGCTATCGGCTGGACGACGAGCCCAAGTACTCGGTCACCGAGTGTAAGGAACGGGATACCACCTATGCCGCTCCTTTACGGGTCAAGGCCCAGCTGCTCAACAAGGAGACCGGCGAGATTAAAGAGAGCGAAGTCTTTATGGGCGACTTTCCCCTCATGACCGATTCGGGTACCTTTGTCATCAACGGCGCTGAGCGGGATGTGGTCTCCCAGCTGGTCCGTTCTCCCGGCGTCTATTACGATATGACCATGGACAAAACCGGTAAAAAGCTCTACAGCGCCACCGTCATCCCCAATCGGGGCGCTTGGCTGGAGTATGAGACCGACGCTAACGATATCCTCTACGTCCGCATCGATAAAAACCGCAAGCTGCCTCTTTCCACCCTTGTCCGCGCCCTGGGCGTGGCCACCAACGAGCAGATGCGGGAGCTCTTTGGCGACGACGAGCGTCTGTCCGCCACACTGGACAAGGATTTGTCCCACGATGTGGAGGAGGCCCTCCTGGAGGTTTATAAGAAGCTGCGCCCCGGCGAGCCCTTTACGGTGGACGGGGCCCAGAGCCACATCGAGACCCTTTTCTTCGACCCCCGCCGGTACGATATGTCCAAGGTGGGCCGGTACAAATACAACAAGAAGCTGGCCCTTGGCAGCCGGATCGCCGGCAAGGTGCTCTCCCGCCCGGTGGCCGACCCCTTCACCGGCGAGCTGATCGCCGAGGAGGGCGAGCTGCTGACCCGCGAGCGGGCCCGGGAGCTGGAACGCAAGGGGGTCAGCGCCGTATACCTCAACGTGCTGGACAACGAGGGCGTGGAGAGCGAGGTCAAGGTTCTCTCCAACGGTATGGTGGACATTCACGATTTTGTGGATTTTGACCTGGAAGGCATCAAGATCAACGAAAAGGTCAGCTTCCCTGTGCTCCGGGAAATCCTGGAAGCGAATGATGGGGAAGAGGCCGTCCGAGAGGCTTTAAAGGCCAATCTGGACCGGCTTATCCCCAAGCACATCACTTTAGACGATATTTTCGCCACCATCAGCTATCTGATCGGTTTGTCCCACGGGCTGGGCGACGTCGACGATATCGACCATCTGGGCAACCGCCGCATCCGTTCGGTGGGCGAGTTGCTGCAAAACCAGTTCCGCATCGGCTTCTCCCGTATGGAGCGGGTCATCCGGGA
>JAAVYX010000098.1 GCA_022791355.1 Clostridiales bacterium
GGCCGTGCGCAAGCGGCCGGGCATGTATATCGGCTCCACCGGCGAGAAGGGCCTGCACCATCTGGTCTACGAAATCGTGGACAACGCCATTGACGAGACCCTGGCCGGCTACTGCGACAATATCGTGGTGGAAATTCTGGAGGGCAACGTCATCCGGGTGGACGATAACGGCCGGGGCATCCCGGTGGGGATTCATCCCAAGCTGGGCATTCCCGCCGTCACGGTGGTGCTGACCGTACTCCACGCCGGCGGCAAGTTCGGCGGCTCGGGCTACAAGGTGTCCGGCGGTCTGCACGGGGTGGGCTCCTCGGTAGTCAACGCCCTGTCCACCTGGCTGGAGGTGGAGGTAAGGGACGGGCAGCATATTTACCGGCAGAGGTTCGAAAGGGGTAAGCCGGTCTATGATTTGAAGGTGGTTGGGGACACGGATAAGACCGGCACCACCATCACCTTCCAAGCCGACCCGGAGGTTTTTACCGACACCACCGTTTACGATTACGAGGTGCTTTTAAACCGTCTGCGGGAGCAGGCCTTTTTAAACGCCGGGGTGCGGATTCATCTGTCGGATCAGCGGCCCGATTCCGAGGGGCGCAGCGACCTGCTCCACTACGAGGGCGGCATCCGGTCCTACTGCGACTTTCTGATGGAGAAGTCCAAGCGGGAGAAGCTCAACGACCAGCCTATTTACCTGTCGGGGGTCAAGGGAACCAGTACGGCCGAAATCGCCCTGCTCTTTAACGACGGATACGATACCAACATCATCTCCTTCGCCAACAACATTCACACCATCGACGGCGGCACCCACGAGACGGCCTTTAAAAACGCTCTGACCCGGGTGGTCAACAACTACGGCCGCCGCTTCAAAATTTTAAAGGACAACGACCCCAAGCTCAGGGGAGACGATATTCAGGAGGGCCTGGTGGCCGTGATCAGCGTCAAGCTGACCGACGCCCAGTTTGAGGGACAGACCAAGGGAAAGCTGGGCAACACCTCCATGGGAACCATGGTCAACAATCTGGTAAGCGAGCAGCTTTCGGCCTTTTTGGAGGATAATCCCCCCATCGCCAAGCTGATTCTGGAAAAGGCCATGGCCGCCTCCAACGCCAGAGAGGCCGCCCAGAAGGCCAGGGACTTACAGCGCAGCAAAACAGGGATGACCAAGGTTCGTATGCCCGAAAAGCTGGCCGACTGTATTTCGGACGACATGAAGCTCACCGAGCTTTACATCGTGGAGGGAGATTCGGCCGGCGGCTCGGCCGTCAAGGGTCGGGACCGAAATTATCAGGCCATCCTGCCTCTGTGGGGTAAGATGCTCAACGTGGAGAAGGCCCGGGTGGATAAGGTTTACGGCAACGAAAAACTGGCCCCGGTGGTCATCGCCCTGGGCACCGGCATCGGGGAGGATTTCGATATTTCCAAGCTTCGCTACGGCAAGGTTGTAATCATGGCCGACGCCGACGTGGACGGCTCGCACATCCGCACCCTGCTGCTGACCTTCTTCTTCCGGTACATGCCCGAGCTGATCGAGCATGGACACGTCTTTTTGGCCCAGCCGCCCCTGTTCAAGGTGGAAAAGGGCAAGAAGCATTTTTACGCCTTTTCAAACGAGGAACGGGACAAATATATCGCCGAATTGGGCGGCGGCGCAAACGTTCAGCGGTACAAGGGTCTTGGCGAGATGGACGCCGAGCAGCTTTGGGAGACCACCATGGACCCTGAGTTCCGCACCATGCTCAAGGTGGAAATGGACGACGCAGAAAAGGCCGACGCGACCTTCACCATGCTCATGGGAGACGAGGTGGAGCCCCGCCGGCAGTTTATCGAGGAAAACGCCCTGCGGGTGGAAAATCTGGATATCTAAGCGTTCAGGATCATCTCTGCTTACCTTACTATCGATTTCCAAGGGATCATACGGTAAACAGCCGCATGCCGTACGGTCTGCGGCGGCGGCCGAGGGGCGGGCCGTAAAACGGCTACCAGCCGGCCGGTTTGACGCGGGGGTCTTACAGCCGTACAAACCGGCGGTCTGCCGGCGGGCCGCGCCCCAGGGCGGCCGCATCCGCTATGCCTGCATAGGAGTTGCCGCCCGAAAAACGCCGCTGGGCGTATGGGCCCAAGGAGATAAACGGTAGATTGACTAGGAGGGCTTTATGGACGATTCAAAGGAAATTTTCAGCGGCCCCATCCACGCGGAATACGCTTTGGAGCGGTCGGACGTAAAGGACGCGCTGCGCCTGAGCGGCCGGATGAAAAGCCGGCTGGGCCTGCATATATTCCAGTCCCTTTTGGCGGTATTCGGCATAGTGGTTTTTCTTTCCAGTATCATGGTCAATCCGTCCAACCTGCTGCATTACTTTTTGGTGCTTCTCTGTCTGCTGATTTTGGGACTGATCTGGATTTATCCCTTTGTATCCCAGAGGCAGGCCGTCCGCAAGACGGTGGACGGCAGGCGCATCGAGATCAAGCTTACGGCGGAACACCTATGGGTATCCATTCCCCAAAGCGGTATGGACGAGTTTTTTCAGCTTTCGGACATAGCGCCCGTCAGACAGAACGACCGGATATTTCTTTTGAACCTGCCCGGCGAGGTCATGCTGGTCATACCCAAACGGGCCCTGCCGTCCGGCAGCGAGGCGGCGGCGGCCGCCATCCTGGAAGGGACGGGCGCGGCCTTTAAACAGCCGGACGGAGAAGAAAGGCCGGCGGCGGAAGAACCGTCCGGCGTGCGGGAACCGTCGGAGGCTGCGACGGAGGACGCAACCGAGGAATCGTTGGAGAACGCGCTGGGGGAATCGTCGGGGGAACCGGCCGAGCAGACGGCGGAAGAGGACGATTTCTAAGGAACCTATCTTTTGTATGATTGGACTGGAGACGCACAAAAATTTTACTTTGCAAGGCAAAGCGTAGAAAATAAAGTTTTCGCCCGCCTTTTTTAAAAGGCGGTGGGGTCGAGGGGCAAGGCCCCCGTCGCGTCCCGCAGGACGCGAAATCCCTAAGGAAATAGAGCGCAGGAAGGGAGACGTAAACCTTCCTGGGGAAGGTTTACGTCCGGGAAACCCTCGCCGGGGGTTTCCCGATGCGGCGCAAAGCGACGCATAAGAAGCTATGCTTACGTACTTTCAGCCGACGCTTCTGTGCGAATGGCCCGAGGCTATTCTATATATCCCGGCGCTGAATTTCCGCTGGTTTGTTCCCGCCAGGTACGCAGAGGACTTGGCCAGACCGGTACGCTGGAAAGAGGTTTGACCAAAGCCCAAACAGAAAATGCCGGTGAGGACCGTTAGAATCCCCACGCATAATGGCAAGCACAATCCATAACCGGCCTGGCCGGATTCCGTTTATTATCCGAACCCCGTCGAAACGCAGGGGGAACGGAGAAAGAAATTAGGTGAAATAAGTTGAGCGATTTCGCAAAGATTTCAGAGAATCAGAAGATTGTCCCGGTGGAGATCGTGGAGGAGATGGAGAAAAGCTTTTTGGAATACTCCATGTCGGTTATCGTCAGCCGGGCCCTGCCCGACGTGCGGGACGGTCTCAAGCCGGTGCACCGCCGCATACTCTACACCATGCACGAAAACGGTCTGACCCCCGACAAGGCCTACCGCAAGTGCGCCGACACGGTGGGTTCGGTTCTGGGCCGCTACCATCCCCACGGCGACGCCAGCGTCTATGACGCGCTGGTCCGTATGGCTCAGGATTTCTCCCTGCGGTATATGCTGGTGGACGGCCACGGCAACTTCGGCTCGGTGGACGGCTACCCCGCCGCCGCCTATCGATACACCGAGGCCCGTATGAGCAAGATCGCCCTGCATATGCTGGACGATATCGACAAGGAAACAGTGGACTTCGAGCCCAACTACGACGACCGTCTCAAGGAGCCCAAGGTGCTGCCCGCCCGTTTTCCCCAGCTGCTGGTCAACGGCTCCTCGGGTATCGCGGTGGGTATGGCCACCAACATCCCGCCCCACAATCTGGGCGAGGTCATCGACGGTATGTGCTGCCTTATCGACAATCCCGACGCCCAGCTGGAGGATATCTGCCAGCACATCAAGGGGCCGGACTTTCCAACCGGCGCGCTGATTATGGGTCACGCCGGCATCCGGTCGGCCTACGCCACCGGCAGGGGCAAGGTGATCGTGCGGGCCCGCACCGAAATCGAGGAGACCCGTAACGGCCGGTTCCAGATCATTGTGACCGAGATCCCCTACATGGTCAACAAGCAGAATCTGGTGAAAAACATCCTGGATCTGATCACCGACAAGCGCATCGACGGCTTGGACGACGTGGTGGATTACTCCAACCGGGAGGGCATCCGCATTGTCATCGACCTGAAAAAGGACGCCAATCCCCAGGTGGTTTTAAACCAGCTCTTCGCCTTTACCCAGCTGCAAACCACCTTTGGGGTCATCATGCTGGCTTTAGTGGACGGGCAGCCCAAGGTGCTGACCCTCAAGGAGATGCTCCAGGATTATATCGACTACCAGTGCGAGATCATCGAGCGGCGCACCCGGTACGATCTGCGCAAGGCCGAGGAACGGGCCCACATCCTGGAGGGCCTGAAAATCGCCTTGGATTTCATCGACGAGGTCATCGCCATGCTGCGGGCCTCCAAAACCATTCCCGAGGGCAAGGAAAAGCTGATGGAACGGTTTGGGCTGGATGATCCCCAGGCCACCGCCATCGTCCAGATGACCCTAGGCCGGCTGACCGGTCTGGAACGGGAGAAGATTGAGGAAGAGCTGGCCGCATTAGTGGAGAAAATCGCCGATTTCAGGGACATTCTCGCCAATCATACCCGGGTGCTGGACATTGTCAAGACCGAGGCTCTCAACCTGCGGGATAAGTTTGCCGACGAGCGGCGCACCGAGATCACCGCCGTATCCGGCGAGGTGGACGTGGAGGACCTGATTCCGGTTGAGGAATGCGTTTTGACCATGACCAAATCGGGTTATATCAAGCGCCTGCCGTCGGATACCTACGCGGCCCAGCACCGGGGCGGCCGGGGGATTCTGGGCATGTCCACAAGAGAAGACGATTTTGTGGAAAACATGTACGTCTGCTCCTCCCACGATTACGTTCTGCTCTTCAGCAATCTGGGCCGGGTCTACCGCATGAAGGCCTATGAGATTCCCGAGGGCAGCCGGACGGCCAAGGGCATGAATATCATCAACCTTCTGCCCCTCCAGCCCGAGGAAAAAATTACGAACATTCTGCCCGTTTCGGAATTTGACGACGAGCGGTACGTTTGTATGGTGACCAAACAGGGCTTTATCAAGCGTACCAAGCTCCAGGCCTACAATACCGCCCGCAAGGGCGGGGTCATCGCCATTACCCTGGGCGAGGGCGACGAGCTCTGTTGGGTGCGCATTACGGGCGGCGGCGATCAGTTGATTGTGGCTACTAAGAAGGGTATGTCCATTCGGTTCAAGGAGTCGGACGCGCGGCCCCTGGGCCGTACCGCCCGCGGCGTGCGGGCCATCCGGCTGCGGGGTCTCGCCCTTGCGGCCGAGGACGAGGGCGAGCCGATGGAGACCGAGAGCGAAGCCGAGGAGGAACTGCTGCCCGCCGGCGAGGCCGACGAGGTGGTGGGTATGTCGGTCATCCGGGAGGGGGCTACCCTTCTGACCGTCACCGAGACCGGCTACGGCCGCCGCAGTCCCCTGACCGACTATCGGATCCAGTCCCGTGGCGGCAAGGGTCTGATGAATTACCGTACCGCCCTCTACGGCGACGTGGCCGCCATCAAGGTGGTGGACGAGGAGGACGACGTGATCTTCATCTCCTCCGACGGGGTTATCATCCGTATTCCCGTGCATGAAATCAGCATGTTCGCCCGTCCCGCCAAGGGAGTCCGGGTCATGCGGGTGCAGGAGGGCGAACGGCTGCTGACCGTCGCCAGGTCCTCCCACGACGAGGAGGAGGCGGGCGAGCTGCCCGAAGAAGCCGACGGCGGGCAGAACGCCGATAACGGCCAAGCCGCCAATGATGGGGACGGTCAAAGCGACGTAGCGGAACCGGTTCAAGCCCCGGAAGGACAGGAGTCGGACCATATGGATAATGCCTAAGGAAACAAAGGTATAATGTGATTTTTAATCAAGGGAAAGGCACGAGCTTTTCCCTTGGTTTTTTGTTTTTATGCTGTTTTAATCGACAATTATAGTTGAGTTTCGATAAAAAATGTGGTATCATGCCACATATAAACGAATGATTTTCTTCTATTTTATCCACTATATTCGTTTGATTCAATCCATCATCTCTATCCGCGGTGATTGAAAATAATGTGCAAAGGATGATGACAATGGGGTGTATCAAACGTCCGTATGCAGAGCAGTATCAGCAGTTAGGAAGAAACCTTGCGTATTACAGACGGCTCAGAGGCTATTCTCAGGCGCAGCTTGCGGAAGCCTTAAATTTGAGCGAGGGCTACATGGGACATATCGAGGCGCAGAATGTGGATAAGGAACCGTCTTTGCACGTGCTCTTTCATATTTCTGAGGTGCTGGACGTACCCATATATAAGTTTTTTATGGATGCGAAGATGCCCCAGGTTCTGAAAAGAAATCGCAAGGGTACGGAACAAGAGGAAAAGTAAAAAAATAGAGGGGACAGGTGGGATGGCCTGTCCCTTCTGTTTTTCTAGAAACGGATTTTTACCGCCATAAAGAAACAACGGGCTTTTAGCAAGCTTTATTTACAAAAAAGTTCTTTTCTACAGAGAATAAAAGTGGTATGATGAAGACTAACATAAATCATAAATGAAACGCGATGGGAGAGGAGGGACCCGTTTGCTGCCGGATACCGTCTATTCCTACTTTTTGGCTATATCCCGCTGGGCGCTGGCCATTCTGGCCATCCTCTTTATTTTGCAGTGGGTCCGCTGCTTTCTCTGTCTGAGACGGCGGACGGCCGTGCTGGCCACCCTGGTCACCGAGGACGGGGACCGGCTGCCCATAACCTCCTACGAGGCCTCCATAGGGCGCAGAGGGGTCAGCGACATTGTTTTAAACCTTCCCAACATCTCCCGCAAGCACGCCGTACTGACCTGCACCCCCGAGGGCTGGCGGGTCAGCGACGCCGGCTCTCAGGGGGGCGTAATGGTAAAGGGGAAAAAAATCAACCGTCCCACCCCGGTGCAGGGCGGGGATAAGATCGCCCTGTCGGGCTATACCCTGTATTTGGACGCGCCCCGGCAGCAGGACGTGGAGCTGCTAGGGAAGAGAAAGAAAAGGAAGAAGGGACGGCGGGCGGCCTCCTACGGTCTGCTTTCGGCCCTCCTTGGATTTTTCCAGGCCGTCATGTGTTTGCAGCTGCTCCTTCGTTTTCGGGAGGACCTTCCCCTATTTCTGCCCGTCGCCTTCGGACTGCTCCTTTTGGGTCAGGTTCTTTATACGGCTGTCAATCGCCGGATGAAGGGGCCGCCGCCTCTGGCCGAGCAGCTGGTTTTCTTTTTGTCCACCCTGGGTATGGCCGTCTGCGCCACCCTGCGCAGCAGTAGGGGGGCGGCCGGTATATCTTCCATCATGGCAAAGCAGATGGCCGCCGCCCTTGTGGGCTTCGTTCTTTTCCTGGTCCTGTATAAAATTCTGCAAAACGTCAATCTGACCATGCGGCTGCGGTACGCGGCGGGTATCGCCGCTCTGGTTCTGCTTGGGGTCAATCTGATTTTCGGCCTGGCTAAGTACGGAGCCAAAAACTGGATTGAGATCGGCCCAGTTTCCTTCCAGCCCTCGGAGTTTGTGAAAATCGCCTTTATTTTCGCCGGCGCCGCTACCTTGGAACGATTGCTCACCACCCATAATCTGCTCTTTTTCCTGGGCTTTTCGGGGGCCTGTATCGGGGTGCTGGGTCTGATTCGGGACTTTGGCACGGCTTCCATCTTTTTTGTCACCATGCTCATCATCATCTTTATCCGTTCGGGGGACTGGAAGGTCATCGCCGGTATATCGGCCCTGGCGGCCGCGGGGGCCACGGCGGTGGTCTTCATCATGCCCCATGTGGCCAAAAGGTTCGAGGCTTGGCGGCATGTCTGGCAGTACGCCTCCACCTCTGGATATCAGCAGACCCGAACCATGGTTGCCATCGGCAGCGGGGGACTCTTGGGCGTGGGGGGCGGCAACGGGTATCTGGACGGGGTCAACGCCGCCAGCACCGACCTGGTTTTCGGCGTGGTTTTTGAGGAATGGGGCGGCGTTGTTGCTTTAGCGGCCCTGAGCTGCTTTGTCCTGCTGGCCCTTTACGCCTGGCGGCTGGCCAAGACCGCTCAGTCGGCCTACTATTCCATCGCCATATGCGCGGCGGCCGGGATGTTTTTGTTCCAGACCGCCCTCAACGCCTTCGGCGCAACCGACATTCTGCCCCTCACCGGCGTTACCATGCCCTTTGTCAGCGTGGGCGGCTCCAGTATATTGTCCAGTTGGTGTATCATGGCCTTCTTTAAGGCGGCGGCCAAAAAGCAGGCCGCGCCGCTCAACTAGCAGTCTGGCAATATCGAAACGACTGCATGAGCCAGGAGAAGAATTTTAACGAGCATGTCGGTCTTCCTGTCGAGCGGCCGGTCGACGGCCGTCAAGCATGACAACGCCTCCGGCCCAAGCCAAATGTCGGCTTCTGACTTGACGGTTGACTAGATCGTTATTTTATGCGTCGCATCGGGAAATCTCCGGATGCTAAATTTTGGGATGGTTCTCTTTGATCTCCTGTACGCATTTATTCGCGAAGCGTAAATTTTTGCGAGGGGCTCGAACGCTCCTCACAGAGGATCCCATGCGGGAAACAATGTAGAGACGCTTTAGCGACGCGGCCGCCGGAACAACCCTAGGCTGTTCGCTTAGACGCCCCGCAGCGAAATCTATACGTTTTTCGGCAGGGGCGGACTGGGTTTGTGGATAACTTGGTGGACAGAAGGGAAAAAAGCGTATGGGAAGGCTTTTTTATGCGTCGCTGCGCGCCCCATTGGAGAACCCCCGGCGAGGGTTCGGCCGAAATCTTCCAAAGGAAGATTTCGGCTACCCGCGCCTTACGTTTCTATACGCGAAGCGTAAATTTTTGCAAGGCCCTCGATGTGCGGAACGAAAATCTAAGGATTTCGCGTCCTGCGGGCCGCGACGGGGCCTTGGCCCTCGACCCCACCGCCTTTTAAAAAAGGCGGGCGAAAACTTTTTTATTTGCTATCGCTTTTTTATAATTAAATAGATTTTTTTTGGGAGGTGTAAGAATATGAAACAGATTGGCGGCCGCGCCATAGTCATGCTCATCCTGGCCCTATTTTTTACGGTGGGAGCCGCGGTCTTTCTCTTCGGCTTCGCCACAAAGGGGGAAAACTGGACGGCCTATCCCACCAACCGTCATATTTACAAGGACGGCAGCTTGGTAAGGGCCGGGGCCGTCACCGACCGAAACGGCGAGATTCTGGCCCAGACGGTGGACGGAACCCGCAGTTTTTCCGAAAATAAGGATATCCGTAAGGCCACCCTGCACGCGGTAGGGGACCTGGAGGGTAAAATCTCTACCGGCGTACACACAGCCTACTGGCAGCAGTTAGCCGGCTACGACCGGGTCAACGGGATATACAGCCGCAGCGGCCAGGGCAACGACATGCAGCTGACCTTGGACGCGGGACTCTGCGTCACAGCCGCCAAGGCTCTGGGCAGCCACGCGGGGGCGGTGGGAGTCTACAACTACAAAACGGGGGAAATGATTTGTATGACCTCCACCCCCTCCTACGATCCCAACAATCCTCCTGAGACCGCCGACGAGGCCGCCGGTCTGTACGTCAACCGGCTGCTGTCGGGCAAGTATACGCCCGGCTCGATTTTTAAGCTGGTCACGGCCGCCGCCGCCATCGATCATATTTCGGAAATCGATTCCCGCACCTTCACCTGTAAACAGGGGGTGGATATCGATGGGGAGTGGGTCTCCTGTATGCACAATCATAAGGAGATTGATTTTGTAAACGGCTTGGCCAGGTCCTGCAATTCCACCTTTGCCCAGCTGGCCGTGGAGATGGGCAGGTCCTCCATGACCAAAACGGCCAATCAGTTGGGCTTTAACAAGTCCTTTTACATGGACGGTATCAAGTGCGCCGCCAGCTCCTACGAGGTGGGGTCGGCCCGGGATATCGAGCTGGCCTGGTCGGGGATGGGACAGTATAACGATCTGGTCAATCCCTTTCATTATCTGACCTTTATGGGGGCTGTCGCCAACCACGGCCAGCCCATGAAGCCCTATATGGTGGAGTCGGTGACCACGCCCGCCGGCCTGCCGGTGCATATGAAAGACGACGGCAAGGGCAGCCGGATGCTCAAGGCCGCCACGGCCGACAAGCTGGCCGAGATGATGCGTAACAACGTTCTCAAAAACTATGGGGACAGTAATTTCCCCGGCTTACAGCTCTGCGGCAAAACCGGAACCGCCGAGGTGGGAGACGTTACCCCTCATTCCTGGTTTGTAGGCTTTTGCCAGAACGAGGAAAAGCCTTACGCCTTTGTGGTTGTGGTGGAGAACGCCGGGGCGGGTATTTCGGTGGCCGCCAGAGTGGCGAATACGGTTTTGCAGGCCGCGCCGGCCGTATCGTAAAGGAAGCGCTACGGTTATGTTTATGTAGCCGACAGAGAGGTTTTGCGGCATATCCCCTTTTTCTGAAGGGGGCCTGCGCGAGTCCGCAAAGATATTCTTTTATAGAAACGCCAACACTTGATCTTCAGCGCGGTAGTCCCGGCGACCTAAAAGTACCGCTACCCGGCATCCCGGCGTAAAGCGCAAACATCCGGCGGCCGGTGTCAAAAAAACTCTATCCGGCAGCTCGGCGTAAAGCGCAAATATCCGGCGACCGATGTTAGAGTACTTCTACTCGGCAGCCGGGCATAAAGCGCCGTTACGCAGCGGCACGGCGCAGGCAAAACCGGCCCCGCTGGCTCCCTTTTTTGTCGTGGGGAAAAGGGGGAGCCGTGCCTTACAATACGGGAATGGGACAAAACGCAGGTAGGCTTGACGCGAACCCTTCCGTTCCGTAAAAGAATGACCATTTCATAAAATTCGCAAACAAAAATGGAAAGAGGAGACCTTGGGATGAAACTGGGAATGTCTGTAACGG
Source organism: Clostridiales bacterium (assembly GCA_022791355.1). Taxonomy (GTDB): domain Bacteria; phylum Bacillota; class Clostridia; order Oscillospirales; family Acutalibacteraceae; genus Howiella. Next base: position 11,093 of record JAAVYX010000098.1, read on the forward strand.
CTGTGGCTACAGCCGCCGCCCTTATGGCAGGCGCTTGCGCTCCGCCCTCGGCCGCGGCGGCCGGCGACGGGGACAAGCCTGTTCTGACCTGTACCGCCGCCCAGGAGTGGACCGCCCTGTTTGACCGGCGGGAGCAGTCCTCCCGGACCTGGCTTGGGGCCGACGGAATCTATACCGCCGCCCTAAACGGCAACGACGCCTTCTCCAGCGCGGACAGTCGGACAAAAACCTTTTTTATTTTCAGCGATACGCTCATGGGTACTTCCGACGGGACCGGCAAGGTTACCGGCGGCTACGCCATGCCCAGTCACACCTCCGCCCTGCTCGCCGGCAGCGCGCCGGACCCCGGCCGCCTGCGGTTCGTTTACGGAAAGGGCGGCGATATGACGGTTGGCAGCTCTCTCTTCGGCGAGAGAAAATGGATGCTGGATTGCTTTGTAACCGGCGGCGCTCTCTATATATTCGGCTTTACCCCCTCCGGGGACTGGAAGCCGGAAAATATCGATCTGTTTCGGATTCCCATACGGGACGGCGAACCGGATTACCCTTCCTATACCAAGACCGCCGATATCCGGCAGCTCTGGTACCGCACCCCCGACGACCGTTATCTCTACGCCTACGGCATGGGCGCGACCCTGAACACGGCTGCGGCCGGCGCGCCCGATCCGGACGGGTATATCTATATTTACGGCTATCGGGACGCGATGAAAGAGTGGTCCCGCAAGGACCTGCTTGCAGCCAGGATCAAGGAAACCGATTTCCCGGATTTTTCCAAGCTCCGCTACTGGGACGGCGCGGGATGGAGCGACGACATAGAGGATTCGGCGGTGCTGCTGTCCGCCGTATCCTGTGAAATGAGCGTAACGCCGGTCGCATCCGGCCCCTACAAGGGCAAGTATATCGCCGTGTATACCAACAATACCCAGGGTCCCGAAATGATGTACGCCATAGGGGATTCCCCTGTGGGACCCTTTGACACGCCGGTGCAGTTTTATGCCGCCCCCGAGCACGATACCCCCAGCGCCGACGGGGCCGGCACCCGGTATACCTACAACGCCAAGGCCCATCCCCACCTGTCCGGCGACGGCAAGCTGCTGGTTTCCTATAACTGTAATATGCGGGACGGCCAGCAGTATTCGACCGACTATCATCCCCGCTTTCTCTGGCTGGATTTAGACCCCGCTCAAGCCCCGCCGGAGGACCCCTGCCCGGGCGACCTGGACCAGGACGGAAAGACGACCATTTCGGACGTAATGGAAGCCTGCAAGATTTTGGCCCGACAGCCGGCGGGCGTGTTCCCTACCACGGAGGAGCTGGCCAGGGCCGACCTGAACGGCGACGGTAAGGTTACCATCGAGGATGTGATGGAAATCTGTAAGATTCTCGCCAGACAAGGATGAGGGAACGGGAAAGCCGGATTTTTAATTAACAATTCATAATTATAGGCTGTAGAAAATATTGTACAAAAGGGTTTCGTCTTCCACAGAGGACGAAATATCTTTGTAAGGGAAAGCGCGGCAGCTAAAATCTTCCCTTGGAAATGGAGGAGGAAAAGTTTTGAAAATAGAAATAAGGGCCGATGGTGTTTGGTACCATGGTTCGAATGTACTTTTTTCAGAGTTAAGAACCAACAGTACAATTACACAGTGGAAAGAACTTGCAGAGGCGTTTTCGCACCAACCGAGTGCTTTGGGATATAATGACGACGGTGTAATCAGCCATAACGGAGTGGAAAAAGGATATTTGTATATCATTGACGAACCTATAGATATGCAGAATGATATATACCAGCATCCTAGAACGACAATGGATAAAAATGCTGAATTTTTGACAAAGCGTCCACTACAGGTAAAAATGATCTGTGATTTATAAATCGCAAGTAATGAGGCGGTCAAACCAGCAGGGAACACCTTTCCGAAAAGGGAGATTATGAATTATTAATGATGAATGATATATTTTATAAAGGAGCGATGCGTTTATGACAATCCGAATTGGTATTTTAGGCTATGGGAATCTGGGCCGGGGGGTGGAGGCGGCCGTCCGTCAGAACCCCGACGTCGAGCTGAAGGCCGTCTTTACCCGGCGGGACCCGGCTTCCCTTACCATCCAGACCCCCACGGCCAAGGTGCTGCACCAGGACCAGGCCGCCGGTATGCGGGATGAGATCGACGTGCTGATCCTCTGCGGCGGCTCGGCCACCGACCTGCCCCAGCAGACCCCGGCCTTTGCCTCCATCTTCAACGTGGTGGACAGCTTCGATACCCACGCCCGTATCCCCGAACACTTCGCCGCCGTGGACGCCGCCGCCAAAAAGGCCGGCAAGGTCGGCCTCATCTCCTGCGGCTGGGACCCCGGCATGTTCTCCTTAAACCGTCTCTATGCCGGTTGCATTCTGCCTCAGGGCCAGGATTACACCTTCTGGGGCAAGGGGGTCAGCCAGGGTCATTCCGACGCCGTCCGCCGCATCGAGGGCGTGATAGACGCCAGACAGTATACCATCCCGGTGGAACAGGCGCTGGAGGCCGTCCGCAGCGGGAAGGCCCCCGACCTTACCACCCGGGAAAAGCATACCCGCGAGGTTTTTGTGGTAGCCGAAGAGGGTGCGGACAAGGCCCGTATCGAGAGGGAAATCAAAACCATGAAGAATTACTTTGACCAGTACGACACCACCGTCCATTTCATCTCGGAAGAGGAGATGAAGCGGAACCACAGCGGTCTGCCCCACGGCGGCAGGGTGATCCGTACCGGCCAGACCGGCTTCAACGCCGAGCATACCCACGTGGTGGAATACAGCTTGAAGCTGGATTCTAACCCTGAATTTACCTCCTCTGTAATCGTGGCCTTTGCCCGGGCGGTTTACCGGCTGCACAAGGAAGGACAGACCGGCTGCAAGACCGTCTTTGACCTGCCGCCGGCTTATCTGTCCCCCAAAAGCGGGGAGGAACTGCGGGCCAGCCTGCTCTAAAGTCTGCCTTTTATCCAAAGAGGCTCTGGAACAAGGCCTACGTTCTTGACGCAGAGGTCTACGGTTTTATGGGACAAACCGGGCCCTCTTCCTTGCCGGCCATGAGGCCGGCTGGCGGAGGGCCGCTCCTTGGGACTTCCCTCAGGACCTCTCCCTTCAAAACCCGCTTGCTTTGGAGGCGTAAGCTCAAAGCGCTGCCCCAGGAAAGTATAAAGATCCTTTTGGAAGGGTAAGGACACGTTGAGAGAAAATTTATATGAATCGAGATCCTAATAAGCCGGCTTTGCAATTGACCAAGATCCTTTCCACAACATCTAGTTGAACCGGTGGAAAACCGATACAACGCGAAAAAATTCTCTATTGACAATTTCTATGGTCCTACAGTATAATTCTATATTGATAGGTTATGTCTACAAGGGAAGCTGTTTCCTTGTCATACCAGCGCCGGCCGCCTGTCCGCGCGGCGCCCGGCAGCCGGCGTCTTCCCGGAGATTGCGCGGAGGATGGAGGTAAAAGCGAGATGAAGAGAACGTATCAGCCCAAGAAGCTGCATCGCAAGAAGGAGCACGGCTTCAGAAAGAGAATGGCCGACCGGAACGGCCGTAAGGTACTGGCCCGGAGAAGAGCCAAAGGCAGAAAGTCTCTGAGCTACTAAAGGCCACCTCGGTGGTCTTTCCTTTTTTGCGCCGGCTGGCCGCTGGATCGTCCGGTTGGAAGGGATAGGGCTGCAAAGCAGCAGCCCTTCCGCCCTTTTTCGGACAAGCCGCCGGCTTCCGCTTCCGCGTAAAACCCCATACAGGCCTCGTACAAGCGGCTGCTCAGGGGGGATCTTTTTGCAGTACGACACCCTTAAGCTGAATAAGGATTTTCGCCGTTTGTATGGACGGGGCAAATCCAGAGTTCACCCTGCGTTGGTCACCTATGTGATGAAAAATCGCGCGGGTTATTGCCGCATAGGCGTAACCACCAGCAAGAAAATTGGCTGCGCGGTCGAACGAAACCGGGCCAGACGGGTTATCACAGCGGCCTGGCGGGAGCTTTGCCCTCTGATATCGGGCGGTTACGATCTGGTATTTGTCGCCCGGGCCAGAACCCCCGGCGTGAAAAGCAGCGAGCTGGTAAGGGCTATGCGCAGGCAGTTTGAGGCCCTTGGTCTTTTGCAGGGGCAGGACGTCCCCCAGGAAAAGGGAGGCAAGCCGGCCGGCGGACATAAGGGATACGATTCCAAGCAGCGTCGGTCGGACAAGCGGGATTCGGAAGGAATCCGGCCGTGAGACCTTTTCGATTGGGAAACCCTGTCAAGTGGCTTCTCAAAAAGGCCATTCGTATCTATCAGACGGGTATTTCCTCTCAAACGGCCAGTCATTGCCGGTACGACCCCACCTGTTCTAATTACGCGCTGGAGGCCTTGGAAAAGCATGGGGTGCTCAAGGGATGCGGTTTGACGATTTGGCGGATTCTCCGTTGTAATCCCTTTGGCGGAAGCGGGTATGATCCGGTGCCCCCGCCGTCGGCGCGCAGAGCGGCGCGTATGGCTCGAAAGACCGGCCTGGAACAGACGGCTCTAAATAAAAACGAAAAGTAAAGGACTTTTTCCTTTTTTCATCATAATCATAACAAGCCGTGTTTATCCTATCAATTTTTGCTGGGCCTGGCTACTAGAAATCTTCTTTGTGTGTTCTGCCCTCCCGGCGTCAAGACGCTTCTGCACAGTTTGTCGCAAGGGATGGCTTATAAGGTCTGGCCAAAGGCCGGATCGGGACACCGAGAGCCAAGCGCATTGAGGGCCATGCAAAATTTTGAAAAAGCGCAGTTGCTTTTTGGTATGTAGGATAAAATGCGGAGAATGGCGGGATGTATGCAGAACATTTTTGATTTTATCATCAATAAGCCTATGGGCTGGATTCTGGAGAAGCTGGGTATGCTCACCGGCGGGAACTTTGCCGCCTCTGTTTTCCTTTTTACCCTGCTCATCAACCTGATTCTGATTCCCCTAAGCGTGAAAACCCAGCGCAGCACCGCCAAGCAGGCCAAGCTGCGGCCCAAGCTGGACCTGCTCAAGCAGAGGTACGGCGATAATAAGGTGAAGTATAACGAGGAGATGTCCAAGCTTTACCAGGAGGAGAAAATCTCCATGACCGGCGGCTGTCTGCCGATGCTGATCCGCATGCCTTTCCTTTTCGGCGTTTATTACGCCGTCACCCGGCCGCTGACCTATCTGATGGGTATGTCGGCCGACCTGATCAACCAGGCCCGGGAGGCTTACGGGGCTCTCAACAATATCGCGGCCGACAAACTGCAAACCATCACCGAGCTGAATATCGTCCATGACGCTTCCCAGCTTCAGTCCAGCGTTCCCCAATTGGCCGAAATCGGCGATACTTTGAACTTCAGCTTTTTCGGTCTGGACCTGACCCAATCTCCCCATTTCACCATCAATATTTTCGGGGGTTTCCAAGCTATCTGGATTATTCCCATCCTCTCTTTTGCTACCGCCATGCTGACCTCGGTGGTCTCCATGCGTATGCAAAAGAGAACCAATCCCGACGCGCCCAATATGGCCGGTATGATGCTGACTATGCCGCTCATCTCTCTCTTTATCGCTTTCACCGTGCCGGGCGCCGTGGGTTTCTATTGGACCTGCTCCAATCTGGTTTCCGGTACGATTCAGACCCTTCTATCTTATATTTACAGTCCAAATAAAATCATCGCTATGGATCAGGCCAAGCTGGCTCTCAAGCGGAAGGAGCACGAGGCCGAGCGTATGAATCAGCTTCCCAAAAAGCTGGAGGCTGAATAATCCCCAAAAACGTCCTTCCCCCTTTCCGGCTGACCCAACGGCCGGCCGAAGGAGACGGATAACCTGAACAGGCAGCGCGTCTTGCGCGAGGAGGAGATTGCATTGATTAAAGAAGCGATTGGTACCGGCGCTACCATCGAGGAAGCCAAAGAGCAGGCTGTCGCGATTCTGGGCGCAGGCTTTGAAGACAATGTTGAAATTGAAGTGCTGTCCATGCCTAAGCGGAAAACGCTTGGCCTCTTCGGCGGTTCTCCCGCGAAGGTACGGGTGAGCATGGAGGTGCCTGATCCCAAGCCCGAGCCCAAGCCCCTTTCCAAAAGACCGTCTCCCGCGGCCGACCGAGACAAGCCGGCCGATCGTCCGGTTCAAAGCGGCCAAAGAAAGCCGGTCGAGCGAAAGAACGACGCCGCCGCTCCAAGGAACAATAAGGCGGCGGGACCGGCGCAGAAAAAACAGCCGGCCGTTTCCGACCGTCTCCCGCGGCCCAGGAATGAGGAGGCCGATGCGAAACCGGCTCCCCGGACCGCCCCGTCTAGAGCGGCTGTGGGACCGGCTGTGCCTGCCGCCCAGGTGGATCCCAATACCCCGGCCGGCCGGGCAGCGGCTTACTTGCAGAAGATTTTTACCATTATGAAACTGGACGGAGTCGAGCTTTCGGTCAGTCCGGTGGAGGGCGGATCCCAAATCGACCTGACCGGCGAGGGATTGGGCGTTATTATCGGCCGCCGGGGCGAGACCTTGGACGCTTTGCAGTATTTGGCTTCTCTGGCCGCCAACAGCGGCGAGGGCGGATTCTATCGCCTGGTGCTCAACACCGGCAACTATCGTCAAAAGCGGGAGCAGACCCTGCAAAGCCTGGCTCGGCGAATGGCCGCTCAGGTTTTGCGCACTGGCCGCAACCGTACCTTGGAGCCCATGAATCCCTATGAGCGCCGTGTGATTCACACCACCATTCAGTCAATGGAGGGCGTGGTATCCAATTCGGTGGGAGACGGAGCCGCCCGTAGGGTGGTTATCAGTCCCGACCGGACGGGCGGTTCCTTTGATAGACCCCGGAATTACGATTATAGCGGCGGTCCGCGTTCTCGGACCAGCCGGCCCGGTTTCCGGGACTATCGGGAGAAATCCCCAGCGGCCCAGCGGCCGGAGGGCCAGAAGGAACAGGTCCAGCGCAGCCGCTCAGAAATCGAGGCCTTTGAGGCCAAGGCGGCGGGTAAGTCGGTCATTCTTCCGGAAAATCCTGCTCCCGCCCCCGCGCGGCGGCCGGCGGAACCCGTCTCCGCTCCTGCGAAAAAGGATGTGGGAGACGCGCCCCTTTACGGCCGGATTGATAAGAAAAGCGAATAAAGGTATTGCTTTCCATGCATGCAGGGTAAGGTAAAAAAAGGGCGGGTTCGCCCTTTTTTGCTTGTAATGGGTATTACACGCTTTGCGTGCATTTTTGCGAGGCCCTCGATGGGTCGAGCGAAAAACTACACGCTTTGCGTGCATTTTTGCGAGGCCCTCGATGGGTCGAGCGAAAAACTACACGCTTTGCGTGCATTTTTGCGAGGCCCTCGACGAGCCGAGCGAAAACCTAAACGTTTTGCGTGCATTTTTGCGATAGGCTCTAGCGCCTTGTATGCTTACGTCCCGTCCTGAGAAGTGACGGAATACAGGCTGTTTTCCCAGATGGATCAAATAAACGTCTATGGGCCGGGAGCGACCCAGTAGCATACCTTGGCTGACCAATTGCTGGAATATCGCGGGGCGGCGAAGGATTTCTAGCGAATTGCGGCCTCTATGCTGTGAGGTCGTAGCCTTGCTTATAAAGGATTGCAAACGGTCTGTTTTGAGAAAGACAGAAAGACAGGAGGGGATCGGGGAATGATGGGGGATACCATTGCCGCTATCTCTACGCCGCTGGGGGAAGGCGGCGTAGGGATGATCCGTATTTCGGGAGAGGAAGCCCGGGGAGTGGCGCATCGAATTTTCAGAAGCAGCCGGGGCGATCTTCGAATCTCTCCGGGATATAGGGCGTACTATGGACGGGTCGCCATGCCCGGCCGGAATGAAACGATTGACGAGGCGGTGGCGCTGGTCTTTGCCGCCCCGGCCAGTTATACGGGCGAGGACGTTGTGGAGCTGTCGGTACACGGGGGCGTTTATGTAGTACGGCAGGTTCTGCGGGCCGCCCTGGCCGCCGGCGCGCGGCTGGCCCAGCCGGGGGAGTTTACCCGACGGGCTTACCTCAACGGAAAGCTGGATTTGACCCAGGCCGAATCGGTCATGCATCTGATTTCGGCCCAGGGAGAGGACGCCCTGCGGGCCGCCCGGTCAGGCAGGGAGGGCGCGGTCTCCAGACGGGTGACGGGTTTGAAGGAGCGGCTTTTGGCCTACTCGGCCGCCTTGGCCGCCTGGGCGGATTATCCCGACGAGGATATTCCCGCCCTGCAAAGCCGGACCTTGATAGGAGAGCTGTCCGCTATATCGGCTGATTTGCAGGCGCTTTTGGCTACCTACGACGGGGGCAGGGTTCTGCGGGAGGGGGTGGAGACGGTTATTGCCGGCCGCCCCAATGTGGGGAAGTCCACCCTAATGAATCTGCTGGCTGGCTGTCAGCGTTCCATCGTTACCCCGGTGGCCGGCACCACACGGGATGTGGTGGAGGAGACCGTTCTGCTGGGAGACCTGCGGCTGCGGCTGGCCGACACCGCCGGCCTGCGGCAGACCGAAGACCTGGTAGAGTCTATCGGCGTGGGCCGGACCCGGGAACGGCTGGCCGCCGCTGGCCTGATTCTGGCTGTCTTTGACGCCTCCCTGCCGCTGGAACAGGAGGACCGGGAGCTGCTGGACTTGCTGTCCGGCCGGCCAGCTGTTGCGGTGGTCAATAAAACCGATCTTTCTCCCCGCTTGAATTTGGAGGAGGTTGGACGGGCCGGTGCGCCGGTGGTGCAGATTGCGGCCGGCGCTGGCCGCGGTTTGGAGGAACTGAAGGCGGCAGTCGAGCAGGTGGCGGGCCTAAGTGGTTTGGATCCGGCGGCCGGTATACTGGCCAGCGAACGGCAGCGGGACTGCGCCGTCCAAGCCCAGTCCGGCCTTGCTCAGGCCCTTGCGGCCCTGGAGCTGGGAGAAACCCTGGACGCTGTGAGCGTCTGTCTGGACGACGCTTTGCAGGCCCTTTTGTCCCTGACAGGGGAAAGGGTTACGACTGCCGTAACCGATGAGGTTTTTAAACGGTTCTGTGTGGGAAAGTAGCCGACATTGTCAGGAAGACCGCGGCTGTGGACGGTCCCGTGCGCTCTGCTGCTGTTTTACGGACAGGACGCTGGGAGGGGGTCGCCCGGCCTGTGCCGGAAAGGCCTTTTGATCCGCGGCCTCACATAGAAAAGGCGAACCTAAATTTTGTGCAAAGGACAGGCGGGGGGGACGATGGAGGGGTCTTATTCTATCGACCGGTAGTCTTATACAGGAGGCGCGGGACGCCGGATAATGCCTCTGCTGTATTTCCGTTTCCAGACAATAGCGCCTTCCCTATTCCTATAATGGATCATTCGCAAACCCGCTATTGTCTGGAAACTGAAATATACTTATAGTATTTATATAATTACGAAGAATCAACTAGGTGTGATGAATATGAGCTATTTTGCGGGAATATACGATGTATTGGTGGTGGGAGCCGGACATGCGGGTATAGAAGCATCGTTGGCTGCGGCGCGGCTGGGCTGCCAAACGGCTATTTTTACCATCAATCTGGATTGGGTGGGTAATCTGCCCTGCAACCCTTCCATCGGCGGCACAGCCAAGGGACATCTGGTACGAGAGATCGACGCGCTGGGAGGCGAGATGGGCCGGGCGGCCGACGCTACCTTTTTACAGAGCCGTATGCTCAATCGAGGAAAGGGTCCGGCCGTTCACAGTCTGCGGGCTCAGATCGACCGGCGGCGGTACAGCGACTATATGAAGCGGGCGCTGGAACGGCAGGAGAATTTGGAGCTCCGCCAGTCTGAAATTATTTCCCTTAGGCCCCTTTCGCCCTCTGAACGGGAAGGGGAGGCTGAACTGGCCGGCTGGCCCTCTGAACAGCCCTGTTGGCGGGCGGTCACCCGGCTGGGAGCGGTTTATTACAGCAAAACAGTCATTCTGGCCACCGGCACCTTTCTGGGCGGCCGGATTTATGTGGGCGACGTTTCCTACGAGGGCGGCCCGGACGGTACCTTTGCGGCCACCGCCTTGGCCGCTTCTCTCAAGAAGCTGCCTATTCCGCTCCGCCGCTTCAAAACCGGCACTCCCGCCCGGGTCCACCGCCGTTCCATCGATTTTTCCCAGTTGGAAGTCCAGCCGGGTGATGATCCGATAGTACCCTTCAGCTATGCTACGGAGGAGCCGGGGGAGAATCAGGTTCTCTGTCATATCGCCTACACCAATCGGAAGACCGAAGAGGTTATCCGGGCGAATCTGCATCGCTCCCCGCTTTTTGCCGGGATAATAGAGGGGGTTGGGCCTCGATATTGTCCCAGTATTGAGGATAAGATCGTCCGTTTTCCGGACAAGGAACGGCATCAGCTCTTTATAGAGCCTTGCGGCTTGGATACCGAGGAAATGTATCTGCAAGGCATGTCCTCCTCTCTGCCGGAGGAGGTACAGCTGGCCTTTTACCGTACCATTAAGGGCTTGGAGCAGGTGCAGATCATGCGCAACGCTTATGCTATCGAGTATGACTGCGTGGACCCTCTTGCCTTAGCGCCGACTCTGGCCTTCAAGGAGCTGCCGGGTCTCTACGGGGCCGGTCAGTTTAACGGCTCGTCCGGTTATGAGGAAGCCGCGGCCCAGGGCCTGGCGGCGGGAATCAACGCGGCCCGGCTGGTACAAGGCCGCTCCCCGGTTATCTTCCAACGCTCCAACTCCTATATCGGCACCCTGATAGACGATCTAGTGACCAAGGGCTGTTCCGACCCCTACCGCATGATGACCTCCCGGTCCGAGTACCGTCTGCTGCTCCGGCAGGATAATGCCGACGAGCGTTTGACCCCCCAGGGCCGGGAGATCGGATTGGTGGGGGACGCGGACTGGGAGCGTTTCCAAAGACGGATGCGGCAAAAGGAGGAGGAGCTGGCCCGGCTGAAAAAGCTGACCCTCTCCCCTTCCGACCAGCTCAATCAACTGCTTGTTTCACATGAAACATCCCCTATATCCACCGGCATACGTATGGAGGAGCTGCTTCGCCGCCCTCGTATCAGCTATGACGATTTGGCCCCCTTTGACCCAGACCGCCCCCCGCTGCCTCGAGATATCCGGGAGAGGGTAGAAATCGAGATCAAGTATGCCGGTTACATCAAACGGCAGCTGGCCCAGGTGGAGGAAATGGCGAGGCTGGAAAGCCGGAAGCTGCCCGGCGGGATCGATTATCTCTCCCTGGAAGGACTGCGCAGCGAAGCGCGGGAAAAGCTGCAAAGGGTGCAGCCACGAAGTATCGGGCAGGCGGCTCGGATTTCAGGCGTAAGCCCCGCAGATATATCGGTTTTGCTCATCTGGCTGGAAAAGCGGAAGACGGGTCCCATACAGGATTCTTAGATAGAACAAGGGCCGGAAAACCCGGCGGAGGAGGGTATTGTATGGATTTTCCTATACATTTGGTGGAGCAGGGGTTTCGGGATTTAGAGCTTCCCATCCACATAGATGAGCAAGCAAAGCTGCGCCTGATCCAATATGCCGGTTTGTTGGTTGCGTGGAACGAAAAGATCAATCTGACCGCTATCACTCAGCCGGAGGAAATCGCGGTCAAACACTTCCTGGACTCGGCCGTCCTCTTGAAATACATGGAACTGCCGACCGCCGCCCGGGTCATAGACGTGGGCACCGGCGCGGGCTTTCCCGGCCTGGTGCTGAAAATACTTCGCCCGGACCTGCGGCTTACCCTGCTGGACAGTCTCCAAAAGCGGCTGCGGTTTTTGGAGAACGTAACCGGCAGTCTGGGGCTATCCGCTGAACTGGTGCATGCCCGGGCGGAAGAGGGGGGGAGAAATCCCCTTTATCGGGAGGCTTTTGAACTGGCAACCGCCCGGGCCGTGGCCAGACTTCCCCTGCTGGCCGAATACTGTTTGCCTTTTGTAAAGGCTGGGGGTCTCTTTTGCGCGCTGAAGGGACCGGACGGAGAAAGGGAATGCGGCGAAGCGGCGGCGGCCCTCGGTCTTTTGGGCGGCGGCAAGCCTTTCCTACGGTGCTATACCCTTCCCGGCGGCGATTCGCGCAGTATCATCGTCTGTGAAAAGACGTCGCAAACCCCGGCAAGATTCCCCAGAAATCCCGCCCAGATTGCAAAAAAGCCGCTGGGGTGAGCAAACGGCGTAAGAACAGAGACGGAAATGCGCAAAATTTGAAAATAGAAATTTCTTGAAATTTGCTCTCAAAGAGCATATAATAGAACATGTAAGAATAAAAAACTTGGAAAGATATGCCAGGAGGGACAAGCTGTGTTTTCCTTACGAAATCGAGACAAGCGGCCGGAGGGTCAATTGATCATGCTGGCGACAAGTTCCATTCGCCCTAATCCTAATCAGCCCCGCCGCGATTTCGACGAGTACGAGCTTTCCGGCTTGGCCGAAAGCATTCGCTGCAACGGTATTTTGCAGCCTTTGGCCGTGAGAAAAGTCGACGGCAACAATTTTGAGCTGATCGCCGGGGAGCGGCGTCTGCGGGCGGCCCGTATGGCGGGTATACAAATGGTGCCATGCATCGTTCATGAAGCGGACGATAAGCGTTCGGCTTTTCTTGCACTTTTGGAAAATCTCCAGCGGCGGGATTTATCCATGTTCGAGGAAGCGGACGGTATTGCCAGGCTAATCAATCACTATCATATCACCCAGCAGGAGGCGGCCGAACGGCTGGGCATGGCCCAGTCCACCCTGGCCAACAAGCTCCGTCTTTTAAAGTTGACCGACGATCAGCGGGAGCGAATTACCTCGGCCCGTCTGAGCGAACGGCATGCTCGGGCTATCCTGCGTCTGCCCGAGGAAAAACAGCGGGACAGCGTCATGGACGTAGTCATAGCCCAGCAGCTGACGGTCAGCGATACCAATAAGCTCATCGACCAAATGCTGGCCCCCCAGGAGGAACAGGTCGAAACGCCCCAGCCCAAGCGTATACCGGTTATCCGGGATGTGCGGCTTTTCTTCAACAGCATCACCAAGATGGTTTCTACCATGCGTCAATCCGGGGTGGACGCCAAGACCAGCCGCAGTGAAACCGAGGAGTATATCGAGTATACTGTGATTATTCCCAAGAAGGCCGGCGGTAAAAAGGTCGGCTGATTCCTTGTTTCGCCCACCCATATTCATTCCCATACAGCAAGCGCCGTCCGGCTCCTAAGGGAGTTGGACGGCGCTTGCCTTTGTCTGTTTCACATGAAACAAAAACGGAATGTTTCATGTGAAACGAGTAAAAGAAAAAACCGATTCTGGACGCTGAAAGAGGAAAGGGCGGGCGGCTTTTTCGGCAACAACCGTATAAAGCCTTTCAGACATTAGATATATTCTGCGATTTGCTCTTTTTCTTTTTGCATGAATATGCTATAATAATCCAAAAGCGATTGTCTATCGTTTGAACCTGGCGGGCTGCCGGCGCGGGCCGCGGCCCAGCCGGCACAGCGACAGCGTATTGGCTGGGCCTGGATGCTATGCTTTGTCTTGCAAAGCAAAATATTTGTGAGGCCCTCGATGGGCCGAATGAAAATCTATAGATTTCTCTGCGGGGTGTCTAAGCGAACAGCCTTGGGCTGTTCTGGCGGCCACGGCGCAAAAGCGCCTCTGGTCGCTTCCCACAAGGGACGCCAGAAAGAGGTTTGGCTAAAGGCCAAACTGGGAACCTCTGTGAGGAGCGCTGGAGCCCCTCGCAAAATTTATGCATAGCGTATGATAAAGACAATCGCAGGGCGGAGGAGGCCAGCGGCTTTCTTCCCGCCAAAAAACAGCGCGCAGTATAGGGAGGGGCGGATTTGGGAAAAATTATTGCAATCGTCAATCAGAAGGGCGGCGTAGGGAAAACGACTACGGCGGTCAACCTGTCTGCGGCCATCGGCGCGGCGGGGAAGAAAACCCTTTTGTGCGATATAGACCCCCAGGGCAACAGCACCAGCGGTTACGGCGTGAGTAAGCGGGAGGTAAAGAAGTCGTCCTACGAACTGCTCATCGGCGAGGCCGAAATCGGCCAGACGATTCTCAAAACCCACTTTAAAAACGTAGATCTGATCCCGGCCAATATGGAACTGGCTGGCGCGGAGGTGGAGCTCATCGGCTTGGACAGGCGGGAGGCCCATCTGAAAACGGCCCTTTCCCAGGTGCGGGAGCGGTACGATTTTATTTTTCTGGACTGTCCGCCCTCGCTGGGACTAATTACCATCAACGCCCTCAACGCCAGCGACACCATCCTGGTACCGATCCAGTGCGAGTATTACGCTATGGAGGGCTTATCCCAGCTGATGGCCACCGTCCGGCAGATCAAAAGATTGTATAATCCCCAGCTGGATATGGAAGGGGTGCTCCTAACCATGTACGACGGCCGGCTGAACCTGACCCAGCAGGTGGTCAACGAGGTGAAACGGTTCTTTCCCAAAAAGGTTTTTTCCACCGTGGTGCCCCGTTCGGTCCGGCTTTCCGAGGCCCCCAGCTTTGGGCAGCCTATCCAGTATTACGACGGACGCTCCAAGGGCGCGGAGGCCTATGACGCGCTGGCCAAGGAGCTGATCAAGCAGAATAAGAAGAGGTGACGAGGATGGCCAAAAAAGGAGGACTGGGCAGGGGGCTGGACGCGCTGTTCAGTGAAAATTCCGGCGAAGAGCAGTCGGCCGTGGAGGTGCGCCTGTCCGAGATCGAGCCCAACCGGGAACAGCCCCGTAAGGATTTCGACCAGGAGGCCCTGGCCCAGCTGGCCGAAAGTATCCGGGAACATGGGCTGATCCAGCCCATCCTGGTGCGCCCTCTGCCGGGAGGGACCTATCAGATTGTGGCGGGCGAACGCCGGTGGCGGGCCAGCCGTCTGGCAGGCCTTACCGCCGTGCCGGTCATCATCCGGGAGCTGGACGATACCGCCGCCATGGAGCTGGCCCTTATCGAAAACCTGCAGCGGGAGGATCTCAACCCCGTAGAGGAAGCCCTAGGCTATAAGACCCTGATGGAAGACTATGGCATGACCCAGGAGCTGGCCGCCCAGCGGGTGGGAAAGTCTCGCCCGGCCGTGGCCAACGCCCTGCGATTGCTGAACCTGCCCGAAAAGGAATTGACCATGGTGCGTTCGGGCGAGATTTCCGCCGGACACGGCCGAGCCCTTTTGTCCATCTCTGAACCGGAGTTGTACGAAAAAGCAGTCAAAATGGCCAAGGCCGGTATGTCGGTGCGGGAAATCGAGAAGCTGTCTAAGGCCGAGAAAAAGGCGGGCGAGAAAAAAACGGCCGAAGGCGGCGTTAAAGACAGTAAAAAGCCAACCGGCGACACCTTTTACAGCGAGCTGGAGCTGGCCCTCAAGGCCGAGCTGGGCCGGAAGGTGCGTATTCTGAAGAGCGGCCGGAAGGGAACCCTGGAAATCGAATTTTACGATAAAGAGGATTTGGCTTCCATCGCCTCTCGTCTGGCCGGGACCGAATGGTAAAATATCTGCTTTGCAGATATTTTACCCGACAGGACGGCCCTGCGCCTGTGCGCTCTGGTATGGAGCGTCCCGATTCGGGAAGCGGTTTGCTACCCCAAATCGCAAACACAGGAGCGCGGGGATGCCAATGATAAAAAGAACTGGAGCTGTTACCAATATAAAGAGAAAATGGCGACGGGGATAGAATTTGCAGGACAAGACGGAGGATCTAACTGCTCAACAGAGCGGCTAAGTCCTCGCAGGGGAGAACAATCCAGTCCTGCACTTTCTGGATCGCTGATCTTTTCGTAGTATGCTGGGGCTGCTCCAGATATCCCTGTAGGGAATGGAAGGATAAAAAGAAAGAGGTTGTTTCACATGCTGGATATCAAACGCATCCGCAGCAATCCCCAAGAGGTGAAGGCTGCTATGAAAACCCGTAACGCCGATATGGACGCCGTTATCGACGAGCTGCTGGCCATCGACGATAAACGCCGGGAGCTTATGGGCCAAACCGAAGGTATGAAGGCCGAGCAAAACGCCGCCTCCAAGGAGATCCCCCGAATCAAAAAGGAAGGGGGAGACGTGGCCCCCATCATGGAGCGTATGAAGGAGCTGGCCGCCCAGGTCAAGGAGCTGGGGGCCGAGCAGGCGGCGCTGGAGGAAAAACAGCGGGATCTGTTGCTGCGTATTCCCAATATGCCCCATGAAAGCGTACCTGTGGGCAAGGACGACAGTGAAAACGCGGAGGTCCGCCGCTGGGGCGAGCCTACCGCCTTCGACTACGAGCCCAAGGCCCACTGGGATATCGGGGCTGATTTAGGGATTCTGGACCCCGAAACGGCCGCCAAAGTGACCGGCGCGCGGTTCCATTTCTATAAGGGGCTGGGGGCTCGTCTGGAGCGGGCGGTCATCAACTTCTATCTCAATACCCATACCGAGCGGGGCTATACCGAGGTTTTTCCTCCCTTTATGGCAAATCGGGCCTCTATGACCGGCACCGGCCAGCTTCCCAAGTTTGAGGAGGACGCCTTCAAGCTCCAGAACGCGGATTACTTCTTAATCCCCACAGCCGAGGTCCCGGTGACGAATATGCATCGGGACGAGATTTTAGACGGGCAGAAGCTTCCTTTAAAGTACTGCGCCTATTCGGCCTGCTTCCGGGCCGAGGCCGGATCGGCCGGCAGGGATACCCGGGGTCTTATCCGGCAGCATCAGTTCAATAAGGTGGAGCTGGTCAAGTTTGTCCGTCCCGAGGAGTCCTACGCCGAGCTGGAAAAGCTGACCAACGACGCCGAGCGAGTGCTGCAGCTTTTGGGGCTTCCCTATCGGGTGGTGACCCTGTCTACCGGCGACCTGGGTTTCTCCTCGGCCAAAACCTATGACATCGAGGTCTGGATGCCCTCCTACGGCCGGTATCTGGAGATTTCCAGCTGTTCCAATTTCGAGGACTACCAGGCCCGCCGGGCCTCCATCCGCTTTAAGGACGGCCCCAAGGACAAGGCCCAGCTGGCGCATACCCTCAACGGCTCCGGCGTGGCCGTCGGCCGTACCGTGGCCGCTATCCTGGAAAACTTCCAGAACGGGGACGGTACGGTAACCGTACCCGAGGTCCTGCGTCCCTATATGGGCTGCGACGTCATCGGCAGGCAAGCGTGATTTGCCTGACAGCCGTACGCGCAGGCCGTACCTGCCATGATCCAGTAGGCGTACGTCTATTGGATCATGGGCCTCCTCGCCGTCCTGTGTTTGCGATTTTGCGTCGCAAACCGCTCTCCGGTTCGGAACGCTCTGTTGTGTAGAGCATATAGACGCGGGGCCGTCTCGGGATCATAACCGCTTTTCGGTTATGATCCCTTGCGAATATAGAAGGCGGCCGGACTGTGAGAGCAGTTATGAAGATCAACCGAGGCCCACGCGCCGGGAACGGCCGGGCGCCGCGTATATCAAAGACCAGACCTGCGGCATGTCGGTATAAAAAGGGGAGGAAAAATATCTGACCGCCTTGTTGTTTTGAGCGGCCGGCAGTTTATTTCTCCCCCTTGAATAACAGAGTAGTCGTTATGAAAGCCCCTCTCCAGGGGCAGTGCTGCACCGTAAGGAATGCTGTGTATGGGTGTTCTCCCCCTTTCCGGTTATTTGATCGTACACCGCCGCCGAAAATAATGCATACTGCAAGGGCCCCGTCCGCCGCCGGGGCCCCTTTATAAAGGAGCTGATCGCGTGTCCCAGCAAAAGGAAACCTGTCCCGCCATGCGGGGGGACTGTACCTGGGAATATACCGTCGCGTCCTACGACGTGGCCCCCAACCGAAGCCTGCGCTTATCCGCCCAGCTCAAGCTGCAGCAGGAGGTGGGGGAGAAGCACCTGGAGCAGGCTGGCTTCCCCTATACCTACCTCTACGACGAGCTGGGGCTGGTCTTTGTTCTCACCCGGGCGGCCAGCCGTATTTACCGGGCCCCCGTGTTCGAGGAGCCGGTGACCGTAACGACCTGGTGCAAGGGCCTGCAGGGGATCCAATACCTGCGCTGCTACCGCTTCTGCGATATGCAGGGCAATCTTCTTATAGACAGCGCCACAACCTTCGCTCTCATCAACGCGAGGGATCATCAGCTGGTGCGCCCTTCCACCGTCAAGGAGTTTGAACGCTTTGTCCACCTGCCCGACCGGGAGAATACCTGTAAAAAACCCGGCCGTATCCTCCTGCCCCCGGATTTGGAAAAGGCGGACGACCGCCGGCTCTACCACTCGGATATGGATTACAACGGCCATCTGAACAATACGGTCTACGGCGATTTTATCACCGACTATTTACCGGCCGGCCTGGCGGACAAAGTTCCGTCCAGCTTCCAAATCCACTTTGCAGCAGAAGCGGGACTGGGGGAGACTCTGGCGATATACACCGCCCGGCAGGGCGATACGGCCTACTGTAAAGGCGAGCATGCCCGGGGACTCTGCTTTGAGGCTTCCTGTACCTTTGGGGAAGACCAATAAATTGGCTATGGCCGGTCCCAAGAAAGCTTCTTCTGACCTTCATCCCAAGGCTTTCGTAGCAGACGGCGCGGAAAACGCTGACTCAAAAATTGTCAAAAGAAGAGCGGCGCGGCTTCATGCCGCGCCGCTTGAGCTTGTCGACAAGCTCTGGAAGGGGGTCAGACCCCCTTTCCAACTACCCCCTACAAATCCCATGGTCATGGGATTTGTAGTTGCCAAAACTGACGCATGTGTCACCAGGCACATGTCATCCGTTTGCGCGGCTTTATGCCGCGCCGCTTGGCGTTTTAAATATGCTCCTGCATAAAATATAGAGCGTCGCGGTTTTAGCTTCTTGACCTAACGCCGGCATCTGCGCTTTCGCTATAATTCCCGTCTCCGATAAAAGTAGACGGACAGCGCCCAGGACAGAACAAAGAGCAGAGCCGCCCCGGCTGCCAGGCAAAGCAAACCGGTCGAGACCGGCAGCCGAAGAGGCAGGCCGTCGTCGGAAAACAGGCCGAAGAGGCAGGCGAGGGCAATGTACATGAGGATAACCACCGCATAGTAGACGATCCGGCCCTTTTCCGCGCCGAATTTGAAGATGACGGGCAGCAGAATGGCCGGCGACAGGAGCCCTACGCTGAACAGGGTCCCGGTAAGCTGCAAAAGAGCGGCGGGGTCAAAGGCGTGCAGATACAGCCTGCCGACCAGCTGTACGCCGACGCACAGGACCAGACTCAGGACTAAAGACAGCAGCGCCATAACATATTTCACCGAAACCAGCAGCCTACGGGTATAGGGCAGGGCCTCGGCGTAGCCGTTCCATTTGCTCCGCTCGTCGTAGGAAATGAGGGTCACCGGAATCATGCTGGCCAGCAGAACGGGATAGAAGGTGAAAAAGAGGTTCCCGTTTCCCGAAGCCGACACCGCCGCGAAAATCACAACGATCAGCAGATAGGCCTTGCAGTATTTGACCGTCATATAGAAATCCTTGCGCAGTAACCCCTTCATGTCAGTTTCCCTCCTTGACCATATAAACGAACAGGTCCTCAATACCCACCGGCCCCGCCTGTAAGCCCGTCGGCAGCAGATCCCGCCGTACCACGGCTTCCACCCCGTAGGCCGCGGTTCTTTTGCCCTTCACCGCCGCCCGATCCAGCGCGGCCAGCTGCTCTTGTGTACAATGGATCATACCATACTGCTCCAGCAGCCGGTCCTTCTCCTCGCACAGCAGCAGCTTACCCTTGTGCAGAAAAGCGATATAGTCGCAGAGCTTCTCCAAGTCGCTGACAATGTGGGAGGAAATGAGAACGGCGTGATTCGCCTCCCGGGTGAACTCGCTGAAAATCTCCAGCGCCTCGTCCCGCACCACCGGGTCCAGACCGCTGGTGGCCTCGTCCAGAATAAGCAGCCTGGGATGATGGGAGAGGGCGGCGGCTATCCCCAGCTTCATCTTCATGCCCCGGGAAAAATCCTTGAAGGGCCGATTGTCCGGCAGACTAAACCGCCGCAGATAATCCCTGTAAAGCCGGTCGTCCCATCTTTTGTAGGTGTGACGCAGAATATTGCCTACTTGTAAGGCCGTCAGACAATCAGGCAGGCCGACCTCGTCCAGCACAACCCCCAGGTCCTCCTTGACGGCCCGAAAGTCGGCCCGTTCGTCCTGTCCCAAAATACGGATATCGCCGCCGTCCTTTCGAATCATGCGCAGAATCAGCTTGATAGCGGTGGTTTTGCCCGCCCCGTTTTCCCCGATAAGCCCCATGATGCAGCCCTGGGGCAGGGTCAGGCTTACGTTGTCCAAGGTAAAGTCCTTGTAGTTTTTTCTGACATTTCGCAGCTCCAATGCGTTCATATGTCCTCCTCCTCGCCAAGAATATAGAGCATGTCGGCCAGCTCCTGCCGGCTGAGATTGCAGGAGGCGGCCAGCCGGGCGATCTCCTGCAAATATTTTTCGATTTTTTTCAGGTTTTCCTCTCGCAGCAGCTCCACATTTTTTGGAGCCACAAAGCAGCCCTTACCCGCCACCGTGTAGATAAATCCCTCCTTTTCCAGCTCGTCGTAGGCCCTTTTGGTGGTGATGACGCTGATGCGTAAATCCTTGGCCAGATTGCGGATGGAGGGAAGGGGACTGTCCTCGGTCAGCTCGCCGCTGATAATCAGGTTTTTCATCTGGGCGTATATCTGATCGTAGATGGGCGCGCCGCTGCGGTTGTCGATAAAGATATGCACAGCGATGCTCCTTTCTTATATACTGTTCATATACAGTATATACAGTATACTCTAGCTTGTCAAGAAGGATTTTTTTGAATGCTTGATATATATGCTGTAGGCGGCGACTCCCGGGAAGCCGGTTAGACCGAAAACGGTTGCCGATTTGGGCGGCCGGGGGGCTTTATAAAAATGAAACGGCCTCGGGCCGGGACTCTCGGACGGCTATGATTTGCGCATCTGCCCATTCCGGCGGATAGACCCTTTCATTTTAAAAGACCCCGGGAAAGAGACACTCCGTAAGGAAGCTATCATAGACAAAGAGGCATAAGTTGTTTTTTTATTAAGATGAATGAGGAGAATGATTTTATGAATGAAATCGATAAAAAAATTATTGATGCAATCATAAAAAAAGCAGAAGCGGCATGCCCAAATTCACTGGCACTCATAGGCTTGTACGGCTCGGTCGCTACAGGGGATACTCATGAAAAATCCGACCTTGATTTGATGATTTTAATCAATGACGAACATGGATGGCAACTGGCTGATACATTTATTTTAAATGATGTCGAAATTGGATATGATATTTATTGTACCACTTGGGAGATGCTTGAAGAGGATGCGAAATGCAATCACGCACATCTGTCCAAATTGCTTGACTCACCATTGGTCTATATAAGAGAACAAAGTGCTGTCCAAAGACTCGAAGGATTGAGAAAAAAAGCATTAGCCCTTCTGTCATCAGATAAGCGGTATAAAAAGGCGCAAGCGGCTTTTAACAATGCGAAAAAAATATATGCAGACTGCTTCCTGTCAGATTCAGTCTCACAGATTCGCACCGATGCTGGCGCAGTGATTTATTTTCTGCTGGATGCAGCTATGCTCTATCACGGCAGATACTTCAGAAAAGGGGTGAAAAGAACATTTGAGGAGTTGGAATCACTGAACATACCCTTCAATGTGGAGGAAAAAGTCATGAACATTATCCGTGCAGAAACGAATACTGAAATCAGAAACGGACTGACGGATCTGATGAGAACGATGCAGGCGTATTTATTGTTCCCTCATGAAAAAACTACACCCAATCAGGACAATATTTCCGGCACATATGAAGAAATGTTCTCCAACTGGCGGAACAAAATGCAGGAAGCCTCAGATAGAAGAGATTTATTTTCTTCCTTTATGAACATGGCTTCATTCCAGTGTATGATTAATGAAATTGCGGAAAATGTCGCAGTGAATGAATTTGAGATTATGAACAGTTTTGATCCTCACAATCCGGAAAAGAATTTAAAGATTTTTGATAATACCTTAGATAGATATCTGGAAGAGTATTGTAAAGCAGGAATTAGTCCAAAGTGTTTTGCAAATGTGAATGATTTTATTGTGAATTATTTAGAAATAGTATAGACGCTTTTTGACCTTACTATAGAATCAGAAACAGAAAGAAGCATAATCTTATCAACTTTTAGTTTATCGAAGAACTCAACACATGATCTTACTTCCTAATGCGGTAGTGTCCACAGGTTTAGTTAGCGAGCATCTGATTTTGACACCAAAATCCAAAGTCCGCACCCCCAAAAAGGCGCGGACTTTGTTTATACATTTACTATTGACATGACTTCCTTACGGAGGGGCCCCCGATAGGCCGGCCGTTTTTTATAGATTGCCTTTGGCAATCTATAAAAAATCCGTTCCCGTATGGATACGGCCGCATCTTCCGCCTTAAACGCTTTTGAGCTGGCGGCCGTCATCTTCAAGAAGGATACCTTGCGTTTCGAAACCGGACATGGTAAAATCAGGATATCATAACCGCAAAGCGGTTACTGCATCGGACCCGCAGCCTTATATCTGCCAATTATGCCACGCGCCGATGAGGGGGAATGGTTATGCTGCCGGTTATCCATGGGATTTTTGCTGGAATATTTATTATATTGGGCATTGTTTTCCTAAGCGGAAAGGGTTTGTTCTTGATTGCCGGATATAACACCGCCTCGAAAGCCGAAAAAGCGGAAATCGATGAGAAAAAATTATGCAAATACGTAGGAATACTAACGCTTTTATTTGCAGGCTGTTTCTTGCTTCTGATGGCCAGCGATATATTCGATCAAATGTGGCTGTTGTGGTTTGGACTAGGGCTGTTTTTTGTCATAGCTATTGGCGGCGCTATTTACATAAATACCGGAAACCGGTTGAAAAAGTAAAGCTGCCCGGATCGGGCGGCCCGCAAAAGGGGGAAACGCCTCCGCGGGTGTTTGGAATTAAATTTTTCGTGGAGCGGCGCAAGGGGTAAAAAGAGGCTACAGATTCGTAACTTTTGTTTTATTGACAGCTGTGCTATACTATATATAATTGTGAGCAGAAACCGGACAAGGGTTCCAGGTTATTTCAATCAGGGAAAGGATGTTACCTGTTATGCAAAATACCGACCGGCTCTGTATGGGCTGTATGAACGACAACGGCGGCGAGCGGCTCTGTCCCATCTGCGGCTATGACGGGCAGAAGCCCCAGCCCGAAAACGCCCTGCCGACCCGTTCCTGGATCGGGGAAGGCCGATATTTGATGGGTAAGGTCATGGAGCAGAACGGGGAGGGGATCACCTACCTGGGCTGGGATAACACCAGCGATACCATCGTCTGGATCCGGGAGTATTTCCCCGCCGGCCTGTGCGAGCGGCTGAACTCGGGCGGAGTGCGTCCCCTGCTGGGATCGGAGGAGGCCTTTCAGGAGGGAAAGGCCACTTTCTTAAAACTGAACCAGGCTCTGTCCCGCCTGCGGGAGCTTCCCTGCCTGCTGCCGGTGACCGACCTGTTCGAGGGCTCCGGGACGGTTTATTGCGTCAAGCAGGCGGCTTCGGGTATCACTCTGCGGGAGTTTCTGCTGCGCAACGGCGGAACCCTTAAGTGGGAGCAGGCCCGTCCCCTTTTCCTGCCCCTGCTCTCGGCCCTCAAGGCCCTGCATAACGCCGGCGTAGTGCATCGCGGCATCTCGCCCGACACTTTGCTGGTAGGCCGGGACGGCAAAATCCGCTTAAAGGACTTTCTGATTCCCGCCGCCCGCACCGCCCGCAGCGATATGACCGCCCAGCTTTATCCGGGCTTCGCAGCCATCGAGCAGTACGGGTTCGACGGGCAGCCCGGCCCCTGGACCGACGTATACGGCTTTGCCGCCACCCTCTTCCGGGTGCTGGTGGGCAATCCGCCCCCCGAGGCCACCGAGCGGGTTACCGACGACCATATGACCATCCCTGCCGCCGTGGCCCAAACCCTGCCCCGTCATGTTCTATCGGCCCTGGCCAACGCCCTGCAAATCCTGCCCGAGGACCGTACCCAGTCCATGGACGAGCTGCGGGAGGACCTGGTCCCTTCCGCCGACGCGGGCCGGGATGGGAAAAAGAAAAAGCCGGGCGGCAAGCGGTACGGCCTGATCGCCGCCCTGACTACCGCCGGCGTAATCGTGGTGGTGCTCACCGTCCTGGCCATGACCGTTTTCCGGGACGACCTCTTCCCCACCCACGGTACGTCCAGCGGCCTCCAGCCCCCCTCCATGGGTTCGGCCGGAAACGCCATGCCGGACGAATCCAGCGAAAAGCTCTATTCGGTCCCCAACATCCTGGGCCAGACCTTCGCCCAGCTTACCGGCAACATAGAGTATCAGGATATTTACGAATTTGAAATCGTCTCGGAAAGCTATAACGATACCCAGCCCAGAGGCGCGGTTTACGAGCAGAGTCCCGCCGAGGGGACCACCGTTTCCAAGGGAACCAAGATTCAGGTTCGCATCAGCCTGGGCCCCTCTGTCGTCGCCCTGCCGCCGCTGGTCGGTCTGACCCGGGAGGCCGCCTATATCCAGCTGCTGGAAATGGGCTTTATGCCCGGCGCCGTCCAGTTTTATGAAAAGTACGACGCGTCCAAGCCGGCCAACACGGTGGTGGAGGTAGACCCCGGCGAGGGAACCCAGCTCAACCCCGAGTCGGGTGTGAAGCTGTTTGTCAACTCCTTTGTCGCCCCGCCCTCCCAGCCCGAGACCACCACGACCAGCCGGTCCATTGTGGTGACCGAGCCCCCGACCACCACCACCGAGCCGGCCACCACCACCAAACCTTCTACTACTACCACCAAGCCTTCTACCACCACCACTAAGCCCAGTACGACCACTTCCCATTCCAGCTCCTCCAGCGAGCCGGAAGAGGAGTAAGAAAATTTGCAGCCGCCCTGCCGTATTGTTTCGGCGGGGCGGCTTTTGTATCCGCTTTGCGTGAATATTTAGGAAAGACTCTATACGCGCCGCGCTGTCGTCCAGATTGACCCTCAGGCCAACCTCTTTCCGGCGTTCCCGGCCGGCTTTGGCCAGAGCTCTACATCCCTTGCGGGAAGCGATGTTAGAGGCGCTTTAGCGCCGGAAGGTTAAAACGGTCAAAGGGCGTTCGACCATGCGCTTCGCTCTCCCGCCTTTCTTTGGGGAAGACAGATGGGATAGGCTGAGGGTCTAAGGAAGGTTCCTATAGATATCCTGCGACTACCATCTACCTCGGTGGACAAATACGCAAAGCGGCGGCCCAAAGGGCGGCCCTCACGGGCGGCCAAAAAGAGGGCCGTCGGGGAACTGGCAGGGAACTGGCAGGGAACTAGCAGGGAACTAGCAGGGAACTAGCAGGGAACTAGCAGGGAACTAGCAGCGTTCTCGGATGTAGGCGGGCGACAGATAGCCGCTCAAAGGGCGGCTAGAGAAGGCCGCTCAAAGAGCGGCCGTCAGTAGCCTTCCTTTAGGACGGCCGCCAGGTAGCCGCTCTGCCGAGCGGCCCGCGTACCCAGCCTCGCTCCGCTGCCTTTCCCACGGCTGCCAAGACAACGCGGCTTGCGGCAATTTTATCCCCGTAAAACCGTATGATACCTTGTCAATCGATGGAAGATACCCCGAACAAAAGACTTGTCAGCCGGAAAGCGCACCAAAGAATGGATAAAATTTTGTGAATTATTGGGTAAAATTTAGACAAAGGAATGGTATTGCAGGTGTATTTGTGCTATACTATAAGTATCATCTATCTTGGAGGCGGTACGGCCTTACAGGGCTGCCCATGCGTACCGCGCCGCACCCGTCTGCCGGCCCTCCGGCCGGCGAATCCGATAGAACCGATTCCCGCCGCCGGGCTGATAGACCCTAAGCGGGCCAATCGATATAGGCAAAAAGCCCTTCGGCTGTTTTTGTAAAATCCCAAAAAAGCGGTATGCAAAGGGGAGGTATTTTGTATGGGGGAGAAGAGAAATCCCTTCACCAACCGGGAGCTCAGTTGGCTGGATTTTAACCTGCGGGTGCTGGAGGAGGCCGAAAAGCCCTGCAATCCCGTGCTGGAGCGTCTCAAATTTTTGAGTATTACGGCCTCGAATCTGGACGAGTTCTTTATGGTCCGGGTGGCTTCCTTGAAGGAAAAAATCCGGGAAAAGGATCCGCGGCCGGACGACTCGGGCCTCACCCCGGAGCAGGCCCTGCAAAAAATCCGCAAAAAGGCGGGCAGCCTGGTGGCCCGGCAGTACGCCTGCTATGAAAAGCACATCCTGCCCGACCTGGAGGAGGCCGGCGTACGCCTGCTGCGGCCCGACCAGCTGGACGAGACCCAGTACAAGGCCGCGTCGGATTACTTTTACAATATGGTTTTTCCCGTCCTCACCCCCATCGCCGTGGACAAAAGCCGCCCCATGCCCCTGCTGCTGAACAAGGCGGTTTACATCGCCGTCCGTCTGCGCAAGGATAATAAATCCTACTTCGCCCTGGTGCAGGTCCCGACGGTTCTGCCCCGGCATTTCGAGCTGCCCTGTCAGGGCGGGCGGGCCTTCATACTGCTGGAGGAGATCATCACCTACTTTCTATCCTCCCTGTTCGAGCTGCACATCATCGAGGCCCACGCCCTTTTCCGGGTCACCCGGGACGCCGACCTGGAGGTAAACGACGATACGGCCGAAAACCTGCTGACCGCCATGAAAAAGACCCTGGAAAAACGTAAGCGGGGCGCGCCGGTCCGTCTGGAGCTGCAAAAGGACTGCGACGAGCGGCTGCGGGAATTTCTGCTGGAGGACCTGCGGGTCAGCCGGAAGGACGTGGTGGAGATCCCCGGACCCCTGGACCTGGCCGCCTTTATGAAATTCGCCATGACGCCAGGCGGGGAAAAGCTGCGGCTGCCCCCCATCCTCCCGGTTCCCCCGGCCGACTTTGCCGGGGTGGAGGACTATTTCGCCGCCATCCGGGAGCGGGACCGGCTGGTCCATCACCCCTACGAAAGCTTCGACGTGGTGGTGGAGTTTCTCCGTCAGGCCGCCGAGGACCCGGACGTGCTGGCCATCAAGCAGACCCTATACCGGGTCAGCGGCCAGTCCCCGGTGATCGACAATCTGATAAAGGCCGCCCAAAACGGCAAGCAGGTCACCGTGCTGGTGGAGCTCAAGGCCCGGTTCGACGAGGCCAACAACATCGCCTGGGCCGCCAAGCTGGAAAAGGCCGGCTGTCATGTGCTCTACGGG
The DNA here is from genome assembly GCA_022791355.1 of Clostridiales bacterium. Lineage (GTDB taxonomy): Bacteria > Bacillota > Clostridia > Oscillospirales > Acutalibacteraceae > Howiella. Next base: position 38,160 of record JAAVYX010000098.1, read on the forward strand.
GTGGAGGGCCTCAAAACCCATTGTAAAATCCTGCTGGCCGTCCGCCGGGAGAAGGAGGGCATCCGCCGTTACCTCCACCTGGCCACCGGCAACTATAACGATTCCACCGCCCGCCTGTATACCGACGTGGGGATGTTCACCTGCCGGGAGGACTTCGGCCGGGACGCAAGCGAGCTCTTCAACCGCCTCACCGGCTACTCCCGCTTCCCCGACTATCAGAAGCTGGTCCCGGCCCCCGAGTCCATGCGGACCTTCCTCTACGACCGGATCGACCGGGAAATCGAGCACAAGAAAAAGGGCCTGCCGGCCGGTATCTGTATCAAGATCAATTCCCTGCTGGATAAGGGTATGATCGACCGGCTGTATAAGGCCTCCCAAGCCGGGGTCCGGGTAAAGCTCATCGTCCGGGGCATCTGCGCATTGGTGCCGGGGGTCAAGGAGGTCAGCGAAAATATAACGGTCATCAGTATCGTGGGCCAGCTGCTGGAGCACAGCCGCATTTTCCTATTCGAAAACGGCGGCCGCCGGGAGGTTTACCTGGGCAGCGCCGACCTGATGCCCCGCAACCTGAACCGCCGGGTGGAGCTGCTCTTCCCGGTGGAGGACAATGGCCTCAAGCGCCGCTTGGTCTCTATACTGGAGCTCATGCTCGCCGACAATCATAACGCCCGGTATCAGGATAAAAGCCGCCGGTACCGTCCGGTAACAGAGGGCGAGAAGACGGTCAACGCCCAGCTGGAGCTGGCCCACCGGGCCCACGCCGCCTGGGCGCGCAAAAAACGGGCGGCGGACAAATCCAAAACGGAAATCGAAACCGAACAAAAATAGACTGGAGTGGAGAAAATGGCGAAAAAGAAAAAGATCGGCCTGCTGACCAGCGGGGGAGACTGTCAGGGCCTGAACGCGGCCCTGCGGGGAGTGGCCAAGGGTCTGGCCAACGCCTACGAGGACGTGGATTTCTACGGCTTTACCGACGGTTACCGGGGCCTGATCGAATGCGACTATAAAATGTACGAGGCCGAGGACTTTTCCGGCATTTTGACCTTGGGCGGCACCATCCTGGGCACCTCCCGCCAGCCCTATAAGCAGATGCGGGTGGTGGACGAAACCACCAGCGTAGACAAGGTTGCCGCCATGAAGCGGACCTATCAGAAGCTGGGGCTGGACTGTCTGGTCATCCTGGGCGGCAACGGCACCCATAAAACGGCCAACCTGCTGGCGGGAGAGGGACTGAACATCGTCACCCTGCCCAAGACCATCGACAACGACATCTACGGCACCGACCTGACCTTCGGCTTTTATTCGGCGGTGGATATCGCCACCCACGTCATCGAATGTATCCACACCACCGCCTTTTCCCACAGCCGGGTCTTTATCGTGGAGCTTATGGGCCATAAGGCCGGCTGGCTGACCCTGTACGCCGGTATCGGCGGCGGGGCCGACGTGATCCTCCTGCCCGAGATTCCCTATGATATCGACAAAATCGCCAAGGCCATTTCCAAGCGCAACGATAACCGGGGTAAATTCGCCATTCTGGCCGTGGCCGAGGGGGCCGTCTCCAAGGAGGAGGCCAAAATGAGTAAAAAGGAATTTAAGGCCGCCCGGGCGGCTATGGAGTACCCGTCGGTTTCCTACCGTCTGGCCGCCGAGCTGGAGGCCAAAACCGGCAAGGAAACCCGGGTCACCGTCCCCGGCCACTTCCAGCGCGGCGGCAGCCCTAACGCCTACGACCGGGTGTTTTGCAGCCTGTTGGGGGCCGCCGCCGCCGACCTGATCGTCAAGGAGCAGTTCGGGTATATGGTGGGCTTTGTGAAAAACGAGTTTGTGCCGGTACCCCTGTCCGAGGTGGCCGGACGGCTCAAGCTGGTCCCGGCCGACAGTCAGGTGATCACCGAGGCCCGCCGTCTGGGCATCAGCTTCGGCGACTAGGCGTATGGAAAAACCCGAAGCTGTAGTTGGAAGGTTCAGGCGCGGGAGCGGGAAAGGAAAACCCGCAGAAAGGTATACTTTGCCGTGCAAAGCAAAATTATTGCGAGGGGCTCTAGCGGCGTGCTTTGCTGTGTCCCGGTCTGGCGTTCCTTGCGGGAAGCAATGTAGAGGCGATTTAGCACCGGGACGCCAGCCGTCAGAACGTCCTTTGGACGTTCATATAGATGCGCCGAACAAAATCTATTGAAATAAAGTTTTCGCCCGCCTTTTTTAAAAGGCGGTGGGGTCGAGGGGCAAGGCCCCCGTCGTGGCCCGCAGGACGCGAAATCCTTAGAAACGTAAGGCGCAGGTAGCCGAAATCTTCCAAAGGAAGATTTCGGCCGGACCCTCGCCGGGGGTTCCCCGATGGGGCGCGCAGCGACGCATAAGATGTTATTGCTTACAGATTTTTGGTTGGAGCGGTCTATGCGAGCGGTCCAAGTCTGTCCTGGCATCCCGCCGCCGCGCCTCTACCTGGAGGTCCGCGGCGCTAACGCGCCTCTACCTGGCGACCGCGGCGCTAAAGCGCCTCTGGCTGGAGGTCCGCGGCGCTAACGCGCCTCTACCTGGAGGTCCGCGGCGCTAAAGCGCCTCTGGCTGCTTCCCGCCAGGAACTTACATATCTGGCCAACGGCCGGAACGGGACGAGGGAAAGCGTTCGGCCAAAGGTCCATACCAGAAGACCCTGGAGGGGCTCGACGCCCCGCAGAGAAATCTATAGATATTCCATCCGGGCGTCTATATAAAGCTTCGAAAGAACGACACACGGCCAATCAACCGCGGTTATCTCGTTCAAAAATCCGCGCGGAGCCCAGTTTAACCCATGCTTTAATAGAAAACCAATGCGATCTGACCCAACATCCGGTTTTCGCGGATAAAAACATACGCTGGCGGCGTTTCGTAGAAGTAAATGACGCCCAGGCTTGCCCAAATAAAAAAGCCCGGGTATGCGATTACATCCCGAGCCTTTTTAACGCAGCGAACGCCTTGTCTCTCATGGAAAAATGCGGCGCTTTTGATTGTAAAAGCGGTCTCAAACATAACGCCTATAACATTCTTCAAAACAGATGAGAAAAGGGGGACTGCGCAGACAGCGCCAGGGCCGGGCGGAGGACCCGTCCGGCGGCAGCCAGTCTGGGACGGCGCCCCGGCTTGCGCGTCGTCTGTTCCCGCGGGCCCCGCGAACCTTTGTCAGGTGCTTTGAAGGCTGTTATAGAATAGGGAGGAGAGCTATGCCCAGATTTTTTTCGGAAACCATCGCCGAACTGCCGGCGCTCGAGGGAGCGGACGCGGCCCATATTGTAAAGGCCCTGCGGATGCGTCCGGGCGAACGCCTGACCGTCTGCGACCTGAAGGGAACCGACTATTTCTGCGAAATCGCGGCGGCCGACCCCCAGCGGGTGGAGCTGACCGTTCTGGAAACCGCCCCCACCAAAAGCGAACCGAAGCTGGCCGTCACCCTCTACCAGTGCGTTCCAAAGGGGGACAAGCTGGACGGGGTGGTGCAAAAGGCGGTGGAGCTGGGGGTCAGCCGGATCGTGCCGGTGCTCTCCAGCCGCTGCGTCTCCCGGCCGGACCCAAAGTCCATGGGGAAAAAGACCGACCGTTGGCGGAAAATCGCCCGGGAGGCCGCCGGCCAAAGCGGACGGGGCGTGCTGCCCGCCGTAGACCCGGCCCTGGATTTTAACGCCTGCGCCGCCGCATTGAGCGGCTACGATCTGTCCCTGTTTTTCTACGAGGAGGGGGGAGAGCCCCTACGGACCCTGGTAAGCCGGACAGCCCTGCCCCCGTCCGGCGGCAGGGCCGCCGTCCTCATCGGCCCGGAGGGAGGCTTTACGCCGGAGGAAGCCCGGAAGGCCGCCAGCGCGGGAGCCGCAACCGTTACCCTGGGTCCCCGGATTCTGCGGACCGAAACCGCGCCTATCGCCGCTCTGACCGCCCTCATGCTGCTTACAGGTAATCTGGAGTAAAAAACGGCCCTAGCGTCTGTTTTAACAGGTTAAAAGACGTATAGATTTCTCTGCGGCCCATCTATAGGAACGTCCAAAGGACGTTCTGAGGTCTGGCGACCGCGGCGCTAAAGCGCCTCTACCTGGCGGTCCCGGTGCTAAAGCGCCTCTACCTGGCGGTCCCGGTGCTAAAGCACCTCTACCTGGCGGTCCCGGTGCTAAAGCACCTCTACATTGCTTCCCGCAAGGAACGCCAGACCGGGACACGGGAAAGCAAGGCGCTAGAGGGATTCGAAAAAATCTACGTCATTTTTCTAAATAAAAACAAACGCTAAGGCCTGAGATAACCAAATACGAGCGGGACCATATAGGCAGGATAACAAGGGCGCGGCGACGCCTGCTCGTCATACGCCATGCACAATTGCTCTCCCCCAAAACGCAGTTTATGATTTATTGTCCATTTCTTCCCCGCCCTGCGGCTTGTCCGGCAGGGCATGGCCGCTCTTATAGCCGCTGGGGGTAACGCCGTAAACGGCCGAAAAGGCCCGGTTAAAGGTGCGGTAGTTGCTGAAACCAGATTGGAAGGCGATAACGGTAAGGGGCTGGTCGGTTTGCTCAATGAGCCGGGCGGCGTGCCGGGAGCGCAGCAGGTTGAGATACCGGTTGAAGCCGTAGCCCAAATAGGCGTTGAAAAAGCGGGATAAATAGTCCTTGTTATAGCCGAAGGCACGGGCCAGCCGCTCGATATTCAGATTCTCCAGATAATGCTGCTCTAGATAAACCAGAATCTCTCGGGCCAGGTCAGGCGTGCCGGTCTTGGTCTGGGGGATTAAGGTCAGCTCCCGGCAGAGGATACCCAGAATGGCGTAGGCGTACCCCTTGCTGACCAGAGGGTCGGGACGGGCGTTTTCCAAAAGGAGCATTTCGGCCGCCTCGCGAATCTGCCGGCCGGCCGGGCCGTCGGACAGAAAGTTGGCGGCAAAGCTTTTGCCTTTGGACATGGAGGCGAAGCTGGGCACCAGACTCACCGGGGTAATCAGCAGAATGGCGCGGGCCCGCTCAGGGGTCACGTAGCGGTGCACGTCGTAGCTGCCGGCAATGGACAGGTCCCCCGTCCGCAGTATACGGGTGGCACCGTTGATAGTGGCCTCAGTTTCCCCCTCCAGCTGATAGATCAGCTCCAGGTTGGAATGAAAATGGGGCTCGCACTGGTTCTGTTCCAATATAAAGCAGTCGATCCGTTTGTCGTTTTCCCGGTCTATTTCAAAATAGGCGCTCATGCGGCACCCTCCTTATAGTTCGCTTATGAAGATTATAGTTAAGCGAGATTCAAAAGGCGCATTGCATTCTTTAAAACCCTACGGCGATACTTCGCCGTAGGGGGGCTGCAAAGGCGGCCCTGACTTGCGCATCATAGCCGCCCAAAGGCGTGTAAATCACGTCGGCGGAGCTTGTTGGGCCGCTGGTTGAAATACCGCGTTTTACGGTATTTTGTCTTATTATAAGACCAAATCCCCATAAAGACAAGACGGCATACAAGTCCTGCGCCGCGCATACATATAACTTGACCTGGCGGACAACCGTATTCATGACGGATTCGGACGCGTCTAAAGCTTAAAGAAGGAGGAAAATATTGATGTTTATGGGAATGGCATACCAAAATAAGGGGTTTACCATATCGTTTTATGGGTTAACCGGGTAAAAAACGGGCTTGAGAATTTGAAATGTGAGAATACGTGATTTTGCACAAAGAAAATTTCGGAAAACGACAAAAAGGCCCTTTTTCAGGGTTGGTTACAGCCTTGTAACCATTGTAACAAGCTTGAAACTGACATGAAATTTATGAAATCTGCACAGTATAGGAAGCCCCGAAAAGGTTGACTTGCTGCGATTTTCTGCATATAATCTTAAAAGTGCTGGTAAACTACAGCTGGGCGGAACGCGTTTTTCCGTGCGTTTTCAAATGCCCTATTTTACGGAGAAGGAGTTTTAGCATGTTAAAAAAGATGAGATCCGTCGCCGCCGCTGTCGGGCGCGTCCTGCGCAGCCGTTCGGCCGTCGCCGCCGTGCTGGCCGTAGCTGGAACCGCCACTGTTGTGACGGTGAGCGCTTCGGCGCAGACCGTGGCTATATACGACGGGGAAGAGGTTCGCACCATTCGTACCTTCAGCAGCGACCCTGAAACCATCCTGCATCAGGCCGGCGTCAAATTTGCGGACGACGACCTGATCGCCATGCGGACCGACGCCGGCTATCCCGCCGTGACCCTGACCAGGGCTTTCGACGTGACCGTTACCGCCGGCAATGAAACCTATGCCTACCGTACCACCGGCGGCACCGTCGATCAGGCGTTGCAGGAGCTGGGATTACAGATTGGCGAGCACGACCTGGTCAGCGCTGAACTAAGCGACCGTCTCTCGCCCGATATGTATATCGACGTCATTTCGGTCGACTATGAAATGATCACCCAAGAGGTCCCCATCAGCTATCAAGCTACTACCGAGTATACCGCCAGCCTGGCCGCCGGTCAGACTAAGGTGTCCGAGGGCGAGGAGGGGATCAAGCGCGTCACCTATCGCAATAAAATGGTCAACGGCCAGCTGGCCGAAAGCACCGCTGTGGAAGAAACGGTTATCAAGGAGCCTGTCCATCAGAAGACGCTGGTGGGCACCAAAACCGAAAAGCAGGCCGTCAAAACCACGACTGCGAAGAAACCTAGCAGCAGTTCATCCAGCAGCAAGTCAAGCAGTTCGTCCAGCAATAAATCCAGCGGTACGACCCAAACCAGCGCCGACGTTAAGACCGTTTCCACCCTCCAGCCCGACGCGCCCATCGCCTTGGACTCGAAGGGCCGTCCGGTTAATTACTCCAAGCTGATTACCGGTAAGGCTACCGCCTACACCGCCCCCATCGGCTCGGCCACCTCTACCGGCCGGGGCGCTCGGACGGGGTATGTGGCGGTTAATCCCAAGCAGATTCCTTATGGAACCCGCCTGTTCATCCGCACCACCGACGGCAGCTATATCTACGGTTACGCTGTGGCGGCCGATACCGGAGATTTTGTAAAGAAGGGCCGGATTACAGTGGACCTTTTCTTTAATTCCGAGGGCGAGTGCCGGACCTTTGGCGTTCGAAATGTGGAAATCTACGTACTGGACTAGCTTTTATCGTTTCCAAATACAAATATGTTTAAGGGCGGGAAGATTTTTCTTTCCGCCCTTGTTTTTTGCCTATACATGATGCGCCCCCTGATTCCGTTGGGCATAGGGCGGATACAGTCTTATTAAGTGGTATGGCAGGAAATGCAATCGTTGGGTTATCCGCCGGCAAGGCAGATGTTCCAACGGGCGGGGAGATCCGGACGGCCTGCGAATGCGCCTACCGACGGCCGTCCGGCAAGGCGGCTCAGACTGCAAAGAGAATTTTGATGCGGCATACCGCGCCGTATGGGGCCCCGACGAGGATTCCCGCGCAGGCGCCTTCCAGGGGAAGATCCGGCATGAGGCTTTCCGTCCATACGGAAGGCGAACGGAGGACCTTGCCTCTCGGCCCCGCGCCTTTTTCAAAAGAGGGGCAAAACCATTTTGAAATATTTTACAGAATAGCTTTTAACAAGCGAAAGGCCTGGGAAGCGTACGACTTCCCAGGCCTTTTTGCATATGGAGGACGTATACGCCCGGTTCTATTCGTCCAGAACTAGGACGGCGAAGCCCTGGGCGGGAATTATAAGCTGCCCGCCTGAAGGGGAAGAGCCGGCCAGCGCCCGCGCGGACCCCCATTCGGGACCGGGAAGGGCCGTCGGTTCGGGGACGTCCATCCGGTTCACGGCCACCAAAATCCGATTACCGTCCTTTTCCCGAATATACGCGATATGGCCGGTTCCGGCGCAGACCGGGGTAAACCCGCCCCCGTCAAAGGCCGGATTGGCCAGACGGACCCGGGCCAGCGCCTTATAGAAGCTTAGAATATGCCCTTCGGCGGGAAGAGAACCGTCGGCCGGCGGGACGGATGAGGCCGGCAGGCTATCCCAGGCAAAGCACCCGCGATTAAAGGGGTCGGCGTAACCCTCCATGCCGATTTCGTCCCCGTAGTAAACGCAGGGAACGCCGGGAAGGGTGAACTGGAGCAGGGCGGCCAGCCGCAGAAGACGCAGCCCCTTTTCCCGCTGTTCGGCCGTCATGGTCTGGCGGGACTGCCATTCCCGGTCCTTGTCCGCCATGGGCTCTCCGCCCAAAACGGTGAGGATACGGGGAGTGTCGTGGGTGCCGATGTGGTTCATCAGGGTTCGAAGAGCGGGGGCTGGATAGTTTTCCAAGATGGTCATAACCGTTTCCAGGAGCCGGCCGGCCTCCCCGCCGGTCAAAAAAGCGATGATAGCGTCCCGGAAGGGATAGTTCATCACCGAATCAAGCTGCGCGCCCAGAAGGAAACGGCGGCGGATACCATAACTGATCTTATTGGAAGCGTCCTCCCAGACCTCTCCCAAAACCAATCCATCCGGCTTCTCGGCCTTGACCGCCGCCCGCACCTTGTCCAGAAAGCCGTCGGGCAGCTCGTCGGCCACGTCCAGCCGCCAGCCCGCCGCGCCCAGCCGCAGCCAGCGGCGCAGAACCCCGTCCCGGCCGGCGATAAAGTTGCCGAAGGCCGGGTTTTCCTCATTGGTTTCGGGCAGGGTGTCGATACCCCACCAGGAACTGTAGGAATCGGGCCAGCGGGTAAACTTGAACCAGGCGTAGTAAGGGGAATCGGCGCTGTTATAGGCCCCCTGCTCGGGGTAGCGGCCCTGCCGGTTGAAATAGCGGCTGTCGTCCCCGGTGTGGGAGAAAACCCCGTCCAGAATGATCCGGATTCCCAGTTCGGCCGCTTTGGCGCAGAGGCTTTGAAAGTCGGCCTCGCCGCCCAGCGCTGTGTCTATGGCCATATAGTCGGCCGTGTTGTACCGATGGTTGGAATGGGCCTCAAAGATGGGATTCAGGTAAAGACAGGTGACCCCCAGCTCCTTGAGATAGGGCAGCTTTTCCTCGATTCCCTTCAAATCTCCCCCGAAATAGTCGTTGTTCAGACGGCGGGGGGAATCGTCCATACGAAATGCGGGCTGACCGCCCCAGTCGATACGCAGGCAGCGGTCCTCCGGCTGGGGGTGGGGAAGACCCGAAGCGTAAAAACGGTCGGGAAAAATCTGGTACATGATCCCGCCGGAAAACCATGCGGGGGTCGCGTAGGTTTTATCGTAAACCGTGAGCTGCCAGACCTGACCGATCTTTGGGGCCTGCGCGTCCGACAGGAAGCCCCGGCCGCCCTCCTCCCGGAGGACCAGATGCCGGCCGCGGCTGGTTTCCAGGACAAAATGATACCAATAGAGTCCCGGGCCGGGGGAGATGGCGCAGTGCCACCAGCGGCCCCCCTCCTCGATCTCGCCCGGCTGTAGGGGAATGCGGGCGGCCTGGGGCCGTCCATCCAGCAAAAGGTCCAGCCAGACGGCCCGAACCGGCGCGTCCGGCCGCTGCTCCAAAAAGAGCCGGAGGGTCAGCCGGTCGCCGGCGGCCAGAGAGCCAAAGGGGGATTTATACTGGACGTCTCGGGAGCAAAAGACAGGGGGCATGATATGTTTCCTTTCTGGGCAGGACCCGTTATTATTCGTATAAGAAAAGCTGGCAACAAGCGATATGACGATTTTACAGATTGCTGAGAAGGGTTCCCGCGTCTTGCCAAGGGACGCGCCGGCAAATCCAAACGGCGGTTCCAGGCGTTACGCGCCCTGCTAGGGACCCGGCGAAGGGCCGGACCGGGAAACCGGATAGAGCTAAGACCAAGGTCCGAATCGGGCGACGGTTGGCAATGGCAGGCCGCATAGGTAGGGCACAGGGATGACGCTAAATTATAGTATGCGCCCGACGTGGTTTTTTATGAGACTCTCCGGCGGCTCTCACACACGGTCTGTCGGACCGGCGGCCAAAAGGGCGGAACTGTTTTGAGAAGGGGATGGACCCGCGGCGCTTTTCCATAACTTTGCTGCGGCGGCTCCAGCCAAAAAAAGACCTCCCGCCAACATACCACATCCTGCAGATGTTGTCGAAAAGTCTTGCAGCCGAAGCGTAAGGGCCGGTGCGCGATACCAGGCAACAGGAACCATAGGTTTATAAAACGGCAAGACCGTTCGGGCCTCCGTCATGTTGACAGGATGACTTGTTTCATTTTTTTGGACTTAATATTATATCTGAATTTTACCCAATTGTCAATCGATCAGGGGATAAAACAGCAATATTTCCGCTGGCGCTGCAAGCAGGCGCGGCGAGGGCGGGGGAATGGGGAAAATCCTGCCATATCCATTGCAATCCATGGGAAAAGTGGCTATAATAAAAAGACCATGTAAATTTTTACATGGCAGTAAGGAGGAGCATCATGAAAAAAGACACGTTCTACATCACAACCCCCATTTACTATCCCTCGGGCAAGCTGCATATCGGCCATTCCTACACCACCGTGGCAGCCGATACCATGGCCCGGTATAAGCGAATGCAGGGTTATGACGTCATGTTCCTCACCGGCACCGACGAGCACGGTCAAAAAATCGAGGACCGGGCCAAGGAGGCCGGCGTGACCCCAAAGGCCTTTGTGGACGACATCGTATCCGGCATCAAGGATATGTGGAAGCTTTTAAATATTTCCTACGATACCTTCATCCGCACCACCGACCCGGCGCACATGGCCTGCGTCCAGAAGATGTTCAAGCAGCTCTACGACCAGGGCGATATTTACAAGGGCGCTTACAAGGGGCTGTACTGCACCCCCTGCGAGTCCTTCTGGACCGAGAGCCAGCTGGTGGA
>JAAVYX010000099.1 GCA_022791355.1 Clostridiales bacterium
GAAGCAGCTTCTTCACGCGTTCCCATTGTTCTTTTGTCAATTCATATCGCTTCATGGCCCTATTTTCGCACTTTTATTTGATTTGTGCAATATTTATTTTTCAAACAAGCCCTAGCCTCCGTTGGAGCCGCTTGCGGCTATTGCTTGCGACTATTGAACGTTAAGATAGTACGCATTGTTTTTGCATCCCTAAAAAACGCTTTGCTCCCGGGTCTTTAGCTTCCTTTTCCTTCACGATTCTATCGGGACCTTTCTTGAACTTCAGCTGATAAAAAAACGGACTGTGCGCTTGGCGGCGCACGGTCCGTTTTTTATTTTCCGGGTTTTCATGTTTAAGGGTCGCCTACAGTTCCTTCCAGAGACTGGGCGCGGCCCCTACACAGACGGCTTTAATCGTATAGGGCCGGACAAAACCGCGGACTACGGTTTGAAAAGGATGTCCGATGGGTAAAACGCCGCAGCCGGATTGCCCGCCCGACAACTTCAATCGGCCGTCCCAGCCCGTTTTCTTTTCAGACTGTTGGGATTATACCTGACGGTTATGCCTGACGGTTATGCCTGGCGGTTATACCTGGCGGTTATGCCTGGCGGTTATACCTGGCGGTTATACCTGGCGGTTATACCTGACGTTCCATGATATAGTCGTCCATCACATAACCGTTTCCAATATCCGCCGTCTGCTCCCTTGCCTTGGAAAAGCCCAGACGGCCATAGGCGGCGATAGAGCCGTGGTTCCGCTTATTGACGGTAAGATAAATGGTTTTATGACCGTCTCTTTTACATAGGCCGCAGAGGTACTCCAGCGCCTGGGACGCAAACCCGCGCCGGCGGCACTCCTTGGCCATATAGAGCTTGCTGAGAAAAAGCCGCTCCCCCTCGGGCTTTACGGCCAGATAACCCGCCGGCCTCCCCTCTGCCTTGAGAAGGAAATAGCGGTAACCCTCCTCTATCTGCCGGGCTATCGCCGCAGGAGACTGGAACTGCTGGAGCATATATTCGATTTGCCCGGGTTCCAGAATGGCGCCGTAATGTTCCCGCCAGATTTCGCCGGCCAGCTTTGCCGTCCTGTCGATCTGTTGGGCCCCATGCAACGGTTCTATCGTCAGTGTATCCATCTAAGTCTGCTTCCCCTCACATTTGGTTTATTGATGGAGAAAAGAAATCGCCCGTTTATTTCCGTATCGGAAATACGTCAAATCGCCCTAAACGTTTAAGGCGCAAACCGCCGCTTTATAGGTCGTTTAGGCGGCGTCTAACCTCTTCAGCCGCAGATTTAACCCTGATAGGGCCGGCAGCGGGGAAAATCCCCGGTTTTGGGCTCCAGCGCGGGCTGGCCGAAACGGTTCCAGAGCCAGCGGATCGAAAGGTCCATCCACTTGGCAAAGTCGGGCTCGTCATGGCCTCCCCAGCCGTTGCTGGTCTGCGATGTGCCTAGGGCCAATCCGTGAACCCCCTTCTCAAAAATATGCAGTTCAAAGGGTATGTCGCAGGCGGCCAGAGCGGCGGCAAAAACCAGACTGTCCTCTACTGGGACACAGTTGTCCTCATAGGTATGGAAAAGAAAAGCGGGAGGCGTGTGTTTGCCCACATGCCGCTGACAGTTGAGCAGATCTCTGGTCTCGGCCTCGTCCCGTTCTCCCGCCAGACGGGGGACGCAGCCGTCGTGGTCCATCCAGGAGGTGGTGATGACCGGATAGCCCAAGATCAGGGCGTTGGGCCGGTTTTCCTCCCCTGTCACCCCGGCCAGGCTCTGGATTTCCGGCCGGTTCCAGTGCACGCCCAGAGAGGCGGTGAGATGACCGCCGGCTGAAAAGCCGCAGACGGCGATTTGATCGGAAATCACGCCCCACTCCGCGGCATGGGAACGAATCAGGGCCATGGCCTGGGACAGATCTACCAAAGGCTGGGGGAAAGCGGCCTTCTCACCCAAAGAGTAGGTCAGCAAAAAGACGTGGAAGCCGGCGGCCAGATAGGAGAGGGCGATGGGGTCCCCCTCCCGCTGAGAGCACATGCCGTAGCCGCCGCCGGGGCAGACCACTACCGCCGGCCGTTTCTCCCAAATAGGCATCTCGGGCTTGGGCTCGCGCAGGTAGGCTTTCAGGGTTACCCGTCCGTCGCCGGACAGGTCGAAGCTTTCGGTTCTCATAGGTATAACAGTCCTTTCGGAGGCCGGGCGGATCACCCGGCCGTAATTTAGGAGCGGATATCTATAGCCGCCTACTTTTCCCGTCCGGGCAGCCGACCGGCCGCCCGCAGGGTCTCGATTTTCAGGATAAGGGCCTGGGTCTTAGCGTCCTTAATCTCTCCCGATAGCGTCATCTCCACCAGCCGGGATAAGGGGATGCGCTCGGGCTCTAGAAATTCGTCTTCGTCCGGGTCCATGGCTTCAAAGGTAAGATCGGTGGCCAGATAGAGGTAGATGACTTCTCCGCAATAGCCGGGAGAGGGATAAAGCTCACCCATAAAAGTATAGGTCTGGGCCACGGCCCCCGTCTCTTCCCGCAGCTCCCGCTTGCCGCAGATAAGGGGGTCCTCCCCTCGCTCCCGCTTGCCGGCCGGGACCTCCAGCACAACCTCCTGATACGGATAACGGAACTGGCGGACCATGAGCACCTCCATATCGTCGGTCAAGGCGGCCACGCAGACCCCGCCGGGGTGCTCCACCACCTCCCGTTTGGCCGGATTGCCGTTGGGCAGACGGATATCGTCCACCCGCAGGTTGATGATACGGCCCTGGTATTTATAATCCTGGGACAGGGTTTCTTCCTTTAAATTCATGTTGCGACCTCCTGTGTCATATGTATGTAACGTATATTTCCTTTTTAGCTCGGGGTGTGGTTTTAAGGCTTATTACTTTATCTTTTTGGAATTAGAGGGAGGCTGCGCGCCAGGTATACTTTTCTTCTTTATAAGCGAGCGGGATATTTCGCGGCAGGTAAGCTTTTTTTCTTACTCCAAAACCTGGTCGCGAGGCGCGACGTCCTTTTCTTTGCGCGAAGAAAAGGACGCAAAAGACGCGCCTGCCGGAAATGCTATGGATTTTCGCTCAGCCCATCGAGGGCTTCACAAAAATTTTGCTTTGCACGGCAAAGCATAAATTTCTCCGCGGCCCATCTAAGCGAACAGCCTTTGGCTGTTCTGGCGACCACGGCGCTAAAGCGCCTCTCTAGCGTCCCGGCGCTAAAGCGCCTCTAGCTGCTTCCCGCAAGGGACGCTCCTAGAGGTTTGGCCAAAGGCCAAACCGGGACGCCGGTGAGGAGCGCTAGAGGGCCTTGCAAAAATATACGCTTCGCGTATGGATTTGCTCTAAACCCTTTCGACTGGGTCAAGAGGAAAACCTTCGGTTTTCCGCGGGGCCTCCCTTCCTAGACGACGCAAAGGGCTCCGCCCTTTGGATTCCCGCCCGACGAGGTGCCTCCC
>JAAVYX010000100.1 GCA_022791355.1 Clostridiales bacterium
CAGGTAGAGGCGCGTGAGCGCCGCGGTCGCCAGGTAGAGGCGCGTGAGCGTCGGGACCCCAGAACGCCCAAAGGACGTTCATATAGATGGGCTGAACGAAAATCTATAGGCATTGCGCCTAAAGCGTATTTTAAAACCCAAAAATGACGTGGACTTTCGCTCGAGGCATCTAAATCCATGCATCGTTTTGACGTTTTAAAACGCACTTTAGTATACCATCGATTGACAAAGGACAAATACGGTTTTACGGAGGCGAAATTGTCGCAAGCTGCCTTGTCTTCGTTGCCGGCCGAAAGGTCGGCGGCCTGGCGGCCGTCCTAAAGGACGGCTACATCCGCCTTGCCTGCGGCAATTTTTCCACCCGTAACGTATTATCCCTTGGAGGTAGATGGTAAAGAGATACGAATTAGAATACGCGGCTGAAAGGACGGGATACATATGCTGTGTGATAAATGCGGAAAACGGACGGCCACCACCCATATTCACGCCAATATCGGCGGTACGGTCCGGGACATGAACCTCTGCGCCTACTGCGCGTCGGTCATGGGCTACGGCTCGGTGTTCGGCGGCCTGGGCGGCCTGGTGGGCAGTCTGCTGGAGGAGCAGCGGGTCCAGGAGCAGAAAAAGGATGAAAAGCGGTGTCCCTGCTGCGGGGCCTCCTTTGCCGAGGTCGCCGCGAGCGGTAAAATGGGCTGCGCAGCCTGTTACCAGGTCTTTGCGGAACAGCTTGCGCCCACCCTCCATAAAATGCACGGTAAAACCGGACATGTGGGTAAAAATCCCACCGCTCCAGCCTCCCAGGCAGCCGCGGCGCCCCCGCCCGACCGGCTGGAACTTCTCAAGCAGGAGCTGGCCGCCGCCGTGGCGGACGAGGCCTTTGAAAGGGCGGCCGAATTGCGGGACCAGATCAAGGCGATGGAGGGGGAAAAGGACCATGCATAAATGGTATGAGCAGCTGGGCCGCCAAAGCGACTGTGTGGTGAGCACCCGTATCCGTTTGGCCCGTAACCTGCGGGACCTCCCCTTTCCCGCCCGTATGACGGCGGAACAGCGTAGAGAGCTAAACCGGCGGGTCTGGGAGGCGATACGGGAACATATGGTCGAGGCCGGTCTGCCCCTTACCCTTCTGGAAATGGACAGCCTTTCCGATTTGCAGGCCGCCGCCATGGTGGAGCGTCACTGTATCAGTCCTGAGTTTGCCAGAGAGCGGGAGGGGCGGGCCCTTTTGCTCAGCGAAAACGAGTCGGTGAGCATCATGCTGGGGGAGGAGGACCATATCCGCGTCCAGGTTCTGCTGCCTGGTCTTGCGCTGGACGAGGCTTACGCGCTGGCCGACGGCATCGACGCGCTCCTGGCCTGTAAGCTGGATATCGCTTTCGACCAGAAGCTGGGGTATTTGACCGCCTGCCCCACCAACCTGGGAACCGGCCTGCGGGCCTCGGTCATGCTGCATCTGCCCGCTCTGGAGAGCCGGTCGGCCATGAACGCCATCACCGCTATGGTTTCCAAAATTGGGTTGACCGTGCGGGGCTTATACGGGGAGGGCAGCGGTTCCAAGGCCTCTTTGTATCAGCTTTCCAATCAGGTGACCCTGGGCATTTCGGAGGAAGGGGCCCTTTCCAATCTCACCTCAATCACCGGCCAGATCCTCGAACGGGAGCGATCGGCCCGCAAATCCCTGGACCGGCAAAAGCTGGCCGATATGGTTTGGCGGGCGCTGGGTTTGCTGAGCTCGGCCCGTCTTCTGTCGGCCGAGGAGTTTATGAACCTGATCTCGGCCGTGCGGCTGGGGGTCTATACCGAGCATTTAAAGGTCGATCCCGCGGCGGTTTCCCGTTTGATGGCCGACTGTCAGCCCGCCATGTTACAGCTCTCCCAGGCCCAGCCGGGACAGACCGCGTCTATGGACGCCGGTCAGCGGGACCGCCTGCGAGCGGCGTTGGTACGGCGGACCCTGGGCCCCGCCGCCTTTGGGACGTAAGCTGGGCGGCGGGATGGAATTTTTGCGCAAGGGACTAAGCGGCCGCTTTTTTGCCCATACTTACTATCTACCCCCAAGGGACAATCTGTCCGGCCGCAGGTAAAATAAGGGCTATGGCGGTCTTTTCGGATTTGGCGGGCTGCCGGACAGTTTTTCCGAACAGCTTAAGGGTCATCCTACGGATGACTGCTGAGGCCCGCTCTGCCGAGCGGCGGCCTACGGTCTTGCCGGCCCCCGTTCCGGCTTGCCGAAGGCTTCTCCGGCGCGTTATGTTTTACAGGAGAAAAACCATGCGGACAAGACGGATGAGGCGGCCGCTCCGTAGAGCGGCTCGTATGACCGGCCGCAGCCCGGCGGCCTCCCGGCCCCAACGAAGACCACGCGGTCTGCTACCCTTACCTTATTGTCCGGCAGTTCAAATCATGGGGGACGGCCCTCTGGAACTTAGCGAGGAGCGGCAGTCTCTTGAACGACCGCTTTGTCAGGACCTACGGTTCGGTTTTGCCGGTCTTCTATTGGGCCGTGTCACCAGAGCCGCTTGGCCCTTTCAGATGAACAACCAATGCCGCTGCGGCGGATGAGGCAGCCGCTCGACAGAGCGGCCGTCAGCAAGCCATGCCGAAGAGATGGCCGTCAATAAGCCGTTTCATAGGGCGGCCGGCCGTTGCGACTCGATGGGGCGATCCGCAGATAGCCCGGTTTCGCCGGCCGGCAAGGACAAGGCGGCCCGGTCCTGCTTAGAGCCTGAAAATCCCTTTGAAAGCAGATATACGATACAAGCGTAAAAATGGCTGCGGCGTCAAGGAGGTATTGCCATGAAATACAATTTTACAGGATTTACCGAAAAAGCCAATAAGGCTTTAAATTTGGCTATCGATACGGCCGAACGGTTCGGCCATACTTATATCGGCAGCGAGCACATTCTGCTGGGACTTACCAAGGAGGGCAGCGGGGCGGCGGCCGCGATCCTGCGGGATAAGGGGATTACGGCCGAGCGGCTGGAAAAGCTGATGGCCGAGGCCATCGGCCGGGGCAATCCCACCTCTTTAACCCCCGACCGTCTGACCCCCCGGGCCAAGCGGGTGCTGGAAATGTCGATGACCGCCGCCCGCAGCATGGACGCTTCTCTAGTGGGGACCGAGCATATCCTTTCGGCTATCCTGGAGGAAGGAGACAACTATGCCGTCCGCTTCTTAAGCGACCTGGACGTCGACCCCGCCGAGGTCATGCAGGCGGCCCTGCGCACCATGGGGGCGGCCGACCCGGAGACCGCGGGCGGAGAACCGGCCCGGAAGGGAAAGGCCGATACCCCAACCTTGGAGCAGTTCGGCCTGGACCTGACCGCCGAGGCCCGCGCCGGCCGGCTGGACCCGGTTATCGGCCGCAGCGCCGAGATCGAGCGGGTCATGCAGATTCTCTCCCGCCGGACCAAGAATAACCCCTGTCTTATCGGCGAGCCGGGGGTGGGTAAAACGGCGGTGGCCGAGGGTCTGGCCCTGCAAATCGCAGGGGGACAGGTGCCCGACCTTTTACGGGATAAGCGGGTGATTTCCCTGGATCTGACCGGCATGGTGGCCGGCACCAAGTACCGGGGCGACTTTGAGGAGCGTATCAAATCGGCCATCGACGAGGTCAAGGCGGCCAGCGACGTCATCCTCTTTATCGACGAGGTGCATACCATCATCGGCGCCGGTTCGGCCGAGGGCTCCACCGACGCGGCCAACATTTTAAAGCCCTCCCTGGCCCGGGGAGAATTGCAGATTATCGGGGCGACCACCCTGGAGGAATACCGGAAAAATATCGAAAAAGACGCGGCCCTGGAACGACGGTTCCAGCCGGTCATGGTAGGGGAGCCCACAGGGGAGGAGGCCGTTCTGATTCTCAAGGGGCTGCGGCCAAAGTATGAGGAGCACCACAAGGTGCGCATCACCGACCAGGCCATAGACGCCGCCGTCCGGCTTTCCAGCCGGTACATCGCCGACCGGTATCTGCCCGACAAGGCCATCGA
>JAAVYX010000012.1 GCA_022791355.1 Clostridiales bacterium
AGCTTCTTCACGCGTTCCCATTGTTCTTTTGTCAATTCATATCGCTTCATGGCCCTATTTTCGCACTTTTATTTGATTTGTGCAATATTTATTTTTCAAACAAGCCCTAGTCTCCCCACCGGTCAGCCGGATTATAGTTGGAGATATCCCGGAAGCTCCCCTGCTGGTTTTTGGAGATAAAGAATCCGCCCGCCTCCTCATTATAAAGGGTAGGATAGTGCAGAACCCGATTGCGGTAGTATACCGCTTCATCGGTCCTGCCCAGGGCGGCGGCCAGCTGCGCCGCGCCGAAGTCGTTGGTGTAGTTTTCCATGGACCAGGAGAGGCCGGCGCTGGTCGCGTTTGAGACATAGCCTTTGAAGGGATAGGTCTCCTGCTCCTTGCGTCCGCCCAAAGCGATGTTTTAAGGGACGGCGCTGGCGCTGCGGGTAACCGCCGCAAAGGCGGTCTCCATATCGAAGGGGATTCCCTTCTGCGCCGCATCTCCGAAGATCACCTCGGCATGCGAACCGATCGCCCGGTCGCTGGCGCCGGGATTGATCCAACGGCCGATCCATCTGGTGTTCTTGTAATGCTCCAATATGCCGTTGAGCAGCTCGGCATCCTTGGAGGGGGTGAGCAGCGCATAGGCCGGCCAGGGACCCCGGAAGGTATCCCAGAAGCCGTTGCTTACGTAAATCTTCCCGTCCTTTACATCGGGCTGCGTCAGCGACCCGCTGTTCAGGCTGGAATACTTCCAAACCGAAGCCGCCGCCGTGCCGGTATTCTCGGAATAGTTGTTGGGGAACATATACATCCTGTACCGTCCAGCTTTTGCCGTCGTTCGAGCCTTCAAAGGTCCAGTCCTTGGGAGCCCGATTGAAGAAGGTGCTGCTGTCCACAGCGGCGGCGGTATAGCCGTCCACCCTCTGTGCGTCGGGCAATCTCCAGCTGATCACAATCGGCGCGTCGGCGGCGGGAGTCTGTTCAAACAAGCATTTGGTGCCGGCCAGACCGCCGAAAAGCCTATCGGCCGTATAGGTTCCCTGCTGCTTGGCAGAGCTGAAAATGGTGTCGGGCAATACTCGGCCGGTCAAGTCTCCCGGCTCTGGCAGGGGCGCGGCTCCTCTGCCCACGGCAAATTCCGCCAGCTGGGTACGATTATTGGTAGCGCCGTTTTTGGCCGTAGCCTCCATCTTATAATAGGCGTAAGGCTTTTCATTGGCGAAATAGAAGGTGCGCGCCAAGGGAAGCTTTTCCGTGCGTCCTCCAAAGCTTTCGCCGGTCCGGATATCCAGCACCGTCCAGTTCTCCCCGTCGGACAAGC
Organism: Clostridiales bacterium; assembly: GCA_022791355.1. Taxonomy (GTDB): domain Bacteria; phylum Bacillota; class Clostridia; order Oscillospirales; family Acutalibacteraceae; genus Howiella. The sequence goes on from JAAVYX010000012.1 coordinate 1,307, forward strand.
CCTGGAAGGTCCAGCTTCTGGGTTCCCGGTCATAGAGCGTAAGATCATTCTCAGCCGCCGCCGTCAGGGAATAAGAGCGGACGGTTTTGGCCTCCTCCAGCTGAAAGGATACCCATATAGGCGCGTCCGCCGCCCAGCAGCCATTTGGTAGAGGGATCGCCGTCAAAAAGATTGGACATAACATGACCGTCCCGTTCGCCCTCCGCGCCCTTGACCGACGCGGGCAGGATCAGGTCTGTAACGTCGCCGTCGGCCGGCTTTGGCGGATCGGGATCGATGGGCGGCGGATTGACAGGCTGGCCGCCGCCCGTGCCGTTCTTGATCTCAGACCACTGGGTGGTATTCGGCGAACCGGCGTTGGCCGTTATGACCAGCTTATAATAAAGGTATGGCGTTTCGTTAGAAAAGGCATAAACCTTTTCTTGGAATCGGGCGGAAAAGGTTTCTCCCATCCGGGCGTCCAGCGTCGTCCAATTCTCGCCGTCGGACGAGCCCTGGAAAATCCAGTTTTTGGGATCGCGGTCGGGATTGTCGTTGGCCGCGCTCAGGGAATAGGAACGAACGGCCCTGGCCTCCTTCAGCCGGAAGGACACCCATACCGGGTTATTAACGGAAGGCTTGACCCTGGCCAGGAACTTGGTGCTGGTTTTGCTGTCGAACAAATTCTGCTTGTTCTCGTTTTCCTTTCCCACCTCCTCGGGCGTACCGTCCACCGAGCTTTTGACAATCAGCCCCGTAATGTTTCCTTCCACGCGGGGCGATTCGGTAATGTCCAGCTCTCCTTCTCCAGTGCCCAGCTTCCATTCGGAAAGCTGGGTCATGTTGGAACCCTGATTTTGGGTAACTTCCAGTTTATACTACATATACGGCGTTTCGTTTTGGAAGGTATAAACATTTTCCTGCTTACGGCTATCAAAGCTCTCGGCCAGGCGGTTATCCAAGGCCGTCCAGCTATTGCCGTCATCCGAGCCGTAGAGGACCCAGGCTGCGGGATCCCGTTCGGAAGCGTCGTTTCCGGCGCAAAGGGCGTAAGTGCGGACGACCTGTTCCTCCGCCAGCTTAACAGAAACCCAGGCCGGCGCGTCCGCAGTCGGCGCGGCGTCCTGTATCCATAGACTTTTGGTATCCAGATTGCGGTCGAACAGCTTCTGCATGCCCTCGTCGCCGCTGCCGCCGTTGCCCGTAACGCTGGACAGCTCCACCAAATCGGAAACGCTGCCCCGGATACCATATAAATATGTATTGCTAACCTGTTCAGCCGGCCTCTGACCGGCCGTGCTTTCCAGCAGCTCCAGTCCGTCGTTTTCCTCAAAGGAAGAGGAAAACAGGACTTGGTCGGGGCCGGACGCTACAGCCCAATGATCCATACCGGCCGATCCTCCCATTCCCAGCAGCAGGGCCGCCGAAAGAATCCATGTGGCCCGGCTGCGATAGCCTTGTATCCGTTTCATATGGTTCGCTCCTATTCATCTATTTTAGATTGCCAATAGGGCAGCGCTTCCATCCGTCCTCCCTTCGATTTTAGCCGTTTTGATTATACCGATAGATGACCTTATGCCAAGGCGGCGGGATATCAATGATCCATAAGGCTTGCGTTTAGTATATACTAACACATTCGCAGAAGCCAAAGATTGCATTTCATACTGTTCACATTGCGTTTTATGCTTGTTATCAGTCTAATACACTATATTATTTCTTTATATGAACAAAAAAACAGCAAATATATTACAAATACATATACAAATAAAGAGGTTAAACCATATGAAAATACGATTTAACCTCTTGGTTATTCCTATTCGGTTTTTATTTTTCTCTAGTTGTAGCGGTCTCAGCGCGTGTATACAAAGAAACAGGTTTTTATGAGGCCCACTAGAGTGTGTTTTAAGACGTCATTAAAATTTATGCAGAGCGTATGGGTTTTCGTTCGGTTCATCTAAGCGAACGGCCAAAGACTGTTCTGACGAGGCCACGGCGCTTACGCGCCTCTACCTGGCGACCACGGCGCTTACGCGCCTCTGGTTGCTTCCCGCAAGGGATGCTCCTAGCGATTTGGATGAAAGCCAGACCGAGACGTCTCTTTAAGAAGCGTGTAGAGGGCTTCAAAAAAATGTACGCGAATCATATGTTTGGCGTAGAAAAAGGGATTGATACGTCGAAAATCCTCGAAAATATATATCATTTTTAGGGTTGGCTCCAAAAATCGCGAAATGCCAAGCGGCGGAAAAATTTTTCACCCGGCAAGCGATTTTTTCGCGGGCGTAGAATCCGTACGACAAGAAAAGAGCGTGCCGTCCAGGCGGAAAAAATCATTGATTGGGCACGCTGCCATTTTTCAAACAAGACCTCGTTTGAAGATAGGCCTTAAATCCTTTTGAAAGCAGCCCTAGCGGGCGGCGTCAGCTTATCCATAGGCAAAGGCCCGCAGGGACGGCCGGTCGATCAGCCGGATATAGCGATAGGAGGTAACAAGCCAGCCCTGTGCCGCAAAACGGCTCAGAAGCTTACTGACCGTCACTCGGGACACCCCAGCCAGTCCCCCCAGCTCCTCATGGGTGCAGGAAATCCGGCCCTCCCTGTCGGCCTGCTGCAAAAGCAGTCGGGCAATACGCCGGTCAGCCGACAAAAAGGTCATGTGGTCCACCTGGGCCGACAGCATACGCACCGTTCGGGAGAGGTACTGGAGCATGTCCATAGCCGCCTGGGGACTTTTGCGAAACCGTTCCAGTAGCTCCTCCCGTCCCACCGACGCCACTAAGGACGGGGCGGCGGCCCTGGCCGACGAGACCCGGGGCAGCCGGTCGAAAAAGGCCGCCTCCCCAAAGATACGGCCGGGCTCCAGTACGGTCAAGATTTTTTCCGCGCCGTCGGGGGAGCTGAGAAAAACCTCCGCCCGGCCCTGCTGTAAATAGTAAAACCGGGCTGCGGATTCGCCCTGTAAATAGATCATCTCCCCCTTGCCGTACCGGACGGGCGGCCGGTTTTCTAAAAAGTCCCGCCAAAAGGATCCACGGGCCAGAAGGTCCTTGTCCCAACGAGGCAGGTCTTCAGGGGATTCGTCGGTGAAAACGGGGTTGCCGTCCATACGAGCCTCCTTCATATACATGCGACGGAATCTTTATGCGGATTGCCCTGACGGCTCTTTTCGCCGGGGCCGTCTCGCCTTGCCGCTTTCTATCCATTGAACCAGGCGTTTGGTTGTTTTGGCAAGGCGTATCCCTTAACTCGCTTTTTTTGCTAACCGGGAGATTTTGCTTTGGATTTCTATCCGTTTTTGGGGTTGAACGCGAGGCGCGTCAGATTTTCCTTTGCTCCTCCCTATCCCTCAACCGTCGGCAGCTTGATCTCACTTTCTACTAAAAAGCGCTATCGTTCTCATTCCGCTATCGGCGGATAAAAGTGAAACATACCCGGTTAAAGCTCATAGCAGAGACGGCGGGAGACTATCCGTAGAAGACGTTAGCCGCGCAGCCCCGAAGGTGGAATCAGCGGCGTAATCCCGTAGGCGATAACGCTTTTCTCCCCATCATTTGTCGCTCTACAAAAATGGGGTCTATAGGCGCTTTGCGCCGGGATCGTAGCGCTGCTAGATCATGTTTTAGAGAAATCTGAAAAGGACGTCTAGCGCGAAACCTTCTATTCGCTAATCGTTGAAAAGGAAATCTGCCGCGAAACCTCTATCTCAATTCAATAAAAAGATAGAAATAACTATATTAAGACTTAACCCAGACCGCGCGGGTGAAATAATACTGCGCGATTTCATACTGCCGCTCATCCAGCGGCGCGGCCTGCACATCCTCCGGCCAGTCGGCGGCGGGAGCCAGAGTCAGGCCGTACGGATCGCCGCTGGGTACCAAAACGACGGCTGCGCCGTCGTTTGCCGCTTGTACGCCCTCCAGGCTTCCGTAATGGCCCTGTTCGCGGAATAAACGGTTGACCAGGACATCGTCCTGTAGGAAGCCCACTGGCAACCGGTTATGATACAGATAGGCCAGCAAGGAAAGATTGCTATGCCCCTCGTATCCGTCTAGGGCGGACAGGCCGTCGGCCGGAATCCATATAGCCGGCTGCTGACCGTTGCCCGCCGTCCCGGCCTGCCGGCCCAGACGGTCGGCATAGCCCATCCTTTTCAGATATTGCAGAGTATGGGTATAGCCCTCGTAAACCGGCAGAGAGATGCACTGGGAGTCGTTCATGCTGACCGGCCGAAGGGTGATTTCATAGGGTTGCCTTTGCAGCAGGGTTTGGGCAGTCTTAGGCTGGGACAGATCCCGCAGATAGGCGGTCCGCAGGTCCTCCAGCGCATTCTGTGAAAGCTGGTCGGTAAAGGCGTTGAGGCTTTTCTTGTCCTCAATCGTCACGGCGGGATAACTGGCAAAGCCCTTTTCATCATACAGCTTGGGGTAGGCCGCCCGCAAATAGACCGGGCTGGAAAAAATAGGCGCCAGCTCTTCAGTGAAGGCCGAAAGCCAGAGATTGTACTGCCGGATGATTCTGCCGCCCCACTTGGTATAGTAGGTCAGACCGAGAGAAACGACCGTATTGCCGTCGGATTCTTCCCGGTCGCCCAACGCGTCGTAAATCCTCTCGCCGCTGCGGCGGGACTTGTTGGCCGACAGCCATTCCACCACCGCCGTATGCAGTTTTTGGATGTTCTGTATATCCGTCTGCTCGGTAAAGACCAGAGACTCGGTGGTGGGCGAAAAGACGGCGGCGGGGTCCAGGTCCGTATCCGCGGCATAGCTTTCCTGGTAGTTTCCAGTATCGTTTTCCTCGTAGACCGAGGTCGAACCATAGTAGCTCGCGTTCAGATGAAAATCCATCGAGACGCTGTTTACAGACGAAAGGGACGGCACCCGGCTCTCATAGCCCAAGCCGCCCGAGCTTATGACGCCGATTACCGCCAGCATGACCAGAAAAACGCAGCCGGCCACAATCATATCCCGCTTGAGCCTTTTAAAGCCCCGGGAGAAAATCGCGCCGGGAATCAGCCCGCCCAGAGCCGCGCCTACGGCCATAAAGATATAAAAACTCAGGGTATCGACGCTGCCCAGGCCAAAGAGGACGCCCAACGCCGCGCCGCCGATAACGGCGGCGATCATTTGCAGCAGAACAGGAAGATACTGAAAAGCGTAAGGCGATCCGGCCGCCTCGCTTTTGCGCCGCTTATACAGGATCAAGGCGGCGGCCAGAAAGACAAGACCCAGAAGAATCCAGAGGCCGAAAAACCGCAGGTCCTGACCGGCGCCCTCAAACCAAGCGAAGGTGCGGCCGGCGGACCGGAAGCTGAAGCCCAGCAGGCGGCCGAAAGGTGAAAAGAGAAAATAAACCTCGTCCTGCAAGGTAAGGGTCAGCCCGGGGTAGCCGGTGAGCTGGGACTGGCAAAGGCCCGAGAAAAGGATGCAGATCACCGGCCAGCCGATATTGGTCACCAGCAGAGCGGCGAACATATCGAAGCCGCTGCCGGCCGAGACGGCGATGAGGGCGGTAAAGGAAGCGCAGGCAAAACAGAGAACCGCTATGCCTGCCAGCATCCTACAGAAAAGAGGAGCGGACAGTCCGGTCAACGGGGTCAGGGCCACAGCGGCGGCCAGCCCGCACAGTCCCACGGCCACCGGCGCGAGAGACATGAGGAAGACCGACAAAAAACGGCCCAGCAGCATCCGAGTACGGGTGAGAGGCAGGGCGTGGAAAAGGTCGGAGGCCGCCTTGTGGTGCATATATCGATAGTTCAGACTGGAAAGAACCAGCGCCTGTAAACCGGCGAGAAGGGATAACAGGATGCAGACGATCGGTAGAGTATCCTCGATATTGCGGAAAATATCGGTCTGTATTTCGGCGGCCTGGGCCAGATAGGCGTAATAATTCATCAGGGGGATGCCGGGAGAGATCAGCAGCGCCAGGATGGAGGCGATGCCGGTGATCAGCATGTTTTTGCGCAGGCTCCATCCGAAGAAGCGCAGGGGCGCGCGCTTCAGACCGGCGGCCTTCAAGCCCTTATCCGAGAATGTTGCGGACGTCATAGCCGGCCACCTCCAATTCATAGATAAAGATTTCCTCCAAGGTAGGCGGGAGCAGCTCCAGGAACAGGGGCTCCAGCGTCTGGATACGGGCGGAAATCTCTTCAGCCTCCCCCCGCACGACCATCTGTAAAAGACTGCCCTGCCGCTGGGTTTGTAAAACCTCCAGGCCGGCAAAGGCGGCGGCCTCCGGCATAGACCGAAAGGCAGCCTGCACCTTATGCAGCCTGCCCTTGAGAAGGTCCAGCTCGTCGTTGAAAATCAGCTTTCCCTTGTGCAGCAGCCCGGCCCGGTCGCAGAGGTCTTCCAGCTCCCGCAGGTTGTGGGAGGCGATGACGACGGTCATGTTCCGTTCGGCGATACCGGCGGCCAACAGTCTTTTCAGCACCGACCGGATGACCGGGTCCAGCCCGTCGAAGGCCTCGTCCAGCAGCAGATAATCCGGCTGGGTCGACAGAGCCAGCATCAGCGCCGCCTGCCGCTGCATACCCTTGGACATGGTGGATATGCGCATTTTGGGCTGGATGGGAAAAATCGTGGTCAAATAATTGAACCGCTCATAGCTGAACCGGGGATACATCCGATGGTAAAAGGCGGCCATTTCCATGAGATTGGCCTGATGGATGAAATAAGGCGTATCGGGCAGGAAAAACACCCGGGACTTTACATCCGGATGGTCGAAGGGGGTGCGGCCGTCGATGAGAACCTGTCCCCCGTCCGGCCGGTAGAC